>JARKQF010000020.1 GCA_029973975.1 Paludibacter sp. | reverse complement strand
TTCAGGTATTTGGCATGTTCTGCATTGATAGGAATAACCGGAAACTGAAGTAATTCCTTTATATGACCAGCCATAATCCGGGGTACGCTGGGTTCTACAACAGAGGCGCCGCCCATGATCTTGAAACTGATGCTGTCGTTTGTTTTGGCGATGTTTGTAATGGCTCTGTTGATATTGCTTCCCGACCATGTCAGCGGAGCAAACGAGCCGCTGGTAAAAGCTTCGCCGGGTGTAGTAGTATATCCATTCAGAGGTTGCAGATACACCCGCATGTGACTGGCAACTGTTTGTGCCGAACCTGTGTAATTATTAGGAGTATTTTCATCCCATGCTGTTTGGTCGTAATCAATATGCCAGAATAGCAATCCATCACCGGGCAAATATCTATCCCACCCTGTTTTCTTCCTGTATTCCATTATATAAAACTCCTTCGGCGTGGGATTAGCTCCGTTGAGATTATGAGGTGTTGCCGAAAGCAAATAAGCCTGTTTGGCTTTACTTGCAACAGGTACAGTCGACTGAGAAAGAGGATAAAGACTTTTGTCGGCAGGGGAGTTTAATTCCTCAGGAGTCAACCAACCTAAGTAAAACCGGTCATAGGCAGAATAGGTCGGAGGCGTTCTTCCCTCGTTCAAATAACCGCCGGCATCCATAATACTCCAGTTATCCAGGGTGGATTTATCTTCTTCTGTGTGGTAGTAATCAGGTAAACCAATCACGTGACCGAATTCGTGTGTAAACGTTCCTATTCCACACATATTTGAGCCTGAGTTTCCCTTCAATTCAGATGTACAAGCATAATCATACACTTTCTTCCCGTCAAATAACACAGATTGGCTTGTTCCAGCATAATTATAATTTCTTTCAACCACCCAGCGGTGTGGCCAGACTGAGTTATCAGGACCCCATTCGGCTTCGTTATAACCGGCGTAATAAACAAAAACATTATCAATGTACCCGTCTCCGTCAGCATCATACTGCGTGAAATCAACACCGGCGTTGTCGGCAGCTTTACAGGCATGAACGATCATATAGGCCGGTTTTACATCGTCGCCGGTATTAGGGTCATTTGCACCATAATAAGCCATATTCTCGGGCAAGTTATAGGGGCCAACCACATCAAACTGCGGACTAAACTGACCGTAGCTTGCTGCCTTGAAATAATCCCGTGCAGAACCGGTACCACCATTGTCACTGTAATTTTCCTGATTCAGCAGCCGGCTAAATGCATCCTGAGGATTGGGTGTTACAAAACTGCGATCTGTAAAATTAACCATAATCACCAGAGAGCGTGGTGAACCGGTTTTTGGAAATCCGGTAGAAGAAACAGCAGCTGGCGCCCGCTTTATTTTGGAAGGTTTTAATACCGGTTCGGATAGAACCTCATCTGCTTTCAATGCTTTACTCATGTAAGTAATATCAATTGCAGACCTTCTATCGGGATCCCGGGCAATTCTTTCACCTGCAACAATCCTGTTTTCCTGGTCACGAACAGCATAGGTATAAAAGCCCTTGTCATTCTTTTTGATAACATATCCGTCAACAGTCGATCTGATCTTCCGGGATTCATCACCTGAAAGCTGAACGGTTAACGTGGTTCCATCGGGTTGAATTATTGTTACCGGATGTGGATATGCCGGAACAGCTTTCGAACCCGGCAAAAAGAAAAATAAACAGAAAAAAATCAGCGTAATATGTTTCTCCATATTCATTTTTTAGATTAATAATTTCTCAGGTAAAACTCAGTTTTTCAGTAAAATTTTATACGTTTAGCAAAACAAAAAAGCTAAAACTGAAAAAGCTGTACAAATTAAAGCAATTTAATTGTTAAATCAATCTATCTCTCGCGTAAAATCTTTAATTGATTTTTATATTAAAGTTCATTATTCTCTGATAAACTTTTAAAAGATCTGCAAATTTAAGATTTCTACTTCGTTCGAAGCGAAGAATCTATTATTTTTTTTTCGGACACAACATATTGAAATAAACCATATACAAAAAAAATTGTTTATACATAATAATTCATTTTTTTTCATTTCTTTTGTAGTCAAATCAATATACAATTAAAATTATGAAGCAGTTTTTGAAATTTACATTAGCCACGATAGTCGGTGTGATTATCGTGTCGATATTGGGAACTATCCTGATGTTTGGGATTTTTGGAGCAATTGGCGCTTCTGCAGACAGGCCGGTCAAAACAGAGCCGGGTTCTGTTTATCAGCTTGATTTAAAAGGACAGTTGGTCGATCGTTCGCAGGACGATCCGTTCAGCAGCGCAATGGCTGAGGCTTTCGGACAGCCTGAAGTTAACGTAATCGGACTGGATGATGTGTTATCCAATATTGAAAAGGCGAAAAGCGACTCCAATATTGTGGGTATTTATCTGAAAGGGGGCGTACTTTCGGGAGGTTTTGCTTCCATGAAAGAAATTCGCGATGCCCTGCTCGATTTCAAGTCTACAGGTAAATTTATCGTCGCTTATGCCGATACCTATGCACAATCAAATTATTATCTGGCTTCGGTTGCAGATAAAATCCTGCTGAATCCCTCCGGAATGCTTGAATTAAAAGGATTATCAGCAGAGCTCATGTTTTTTAAGAATACCCTGGATAAACTTGGTATTGAAATGCAGGTTGTCCGGGTGGGAACTTTTAAATCAGCTGTTGAGCCGTTTATCAATACCAAAATGAGTGACGCCAACCGCTTGCAGGTGAATACATACGTGTCTTCCATTTGGAACACCCTCGTAAATGGCATTGCCGACAGTAGAAAAATTACCGCTGAGCAACTCAATGCCTATGCCGATGAAATGATGCTTTTTCAGTCACCGGAAAAATACAAGGCTTATAACCTGATTGATTCGCTGGTTTACGTCGATGAAATGGACAGTATTCTGAAAGATTTCAGGAAAGAATATAAGGTGATTAAACACAAAGCCATGAACAGGGTGCCCGACCTTAAAAAGTTCCAGAAAGACAAGGTGGCTGTAATCTATGCTATCGGCGGTATCGACGGAAATTCAACAGAAGGCATCATTTCTGAAAAACTGGTTGAATCGATCGATGAGGCAGCAAAATCTAAAGATGTCAAAGCTGTTGTGTTGAGAGTTAGTTCCCCCGGTGGAAGCGCTTATGGCTCTGAACAAATCTGGCGGGCGTTAAGCAACCTGAAAAAGGAAAAGCCGCTTATTGTATCCATGGGCGATTATGCCGCTTCAGGAGGCTATTATATTGCCTGTATGGCTGATTCAATCGTGGCACAACCCAATACAATTACCGGTTCAATCGGGATTTTCGGCGTAATTCCTAATATAGAAGGTCTGAACAAAAAACTCGGGTTAAGTTACGACGGTGTGAAAACGAATAAGATGAGTGATGCCATTTCGGTTAACAGAGCCTTCACAGCTGAAGAAAAATTACTGATGCAGAACTATGTCAACAATGGTTATGAATTGTTTGTAAAACGTTGTGCAGACGGCAGATCCAAAACCATCGATGAAATTAAGTCAATCGCCGAAGGCCGTGTGTGGACAGGAGAGGACGCACTTAAAATTGGATTGGTAGATGTTTTAGGCGGATTGGATAAAGCCATAACGCTGGCAGCTGAAAAAGCGAAACTGGATGTATATCAGGTACGTGAATATCCGGCGAAAGAGGATTTTGCAACCAAACTGATGAAGGCGCTGAATGGCGATGTGGAAACCAGAATTCTGAAATCAAGGTTGGGAGAACATTACAATGTGGTCCAGCACCTGAAACAATTTGAAGACATGAAAGGAATACAGGCCAGAATGCCGTATGATATTATCTTCAAATAAAAATTCTCAGTTAAGACTTTAAAATAAAAAAGCCGGCAGGAATAACTTCCAATGCCGGCTTTTTATATAAATAAGAGTATCAAATACTTGCAACCAGTTCTTTCATAATCAACGTCATCAACGGCTGCACTTTATTACCAATCTCCTGCACTTCTTCGTGTGTCACTTCTACAATCTTCCCGGGTACACCGAGGTCGGTAATAATCGAGATACCAAAAACCTGCATCCCTGCGTGATTTGCCACAATCACTTCAGGTACGGTACTCATACCCACCGTATCACCTCCGATAATTCTGAAATACTTGTACTCTGAAGGCGTTTCGAAAGTGGGACCGGTAGTGCCCACGTAAACACCTTCCACCACCTTAATATT
>JARKQF010000004.1 GCA_029973975.1 Paludibacter sp. | reverse complement strand
ATTTCTACGCTACTTGTTTACATTGTAATGGCTTCGCAATTCGAATCCCTCACCTACCCCTTTATCATTATATTATCCGTTCCATTTGCCTTTATCGGATCGTTGCTATTACTTGCCATCACGGGAACTCCGGTTGGAATTATGGCATTCATCGGTCTGATTATGTTGGTGGGTATGGTTGTGAAAAATGGTATCGTGCTCATCGATTATATCAATCTTAATCGCGAACGGGGAATGTCTATTATCTCTGCTGTAGTTCACGGCGGACGCTCAAGACTTCGTCCCGTATTGATGACTGCTTTAACTACTACTTTGGGTATGATTCCTTTGGCTGTTGGTACCGGACAAGGATCAGAAATTTGGAAATCACTCGGTATTTCGATTGTAGGAGGTATGACATTCTCCACTATAGTAACGCTCATTTTCGTTCCCGCCATGTATTCAATATTTGGAAGCTATGGTGTAATCAGAAAGCGCAAACAACATCGCGAAAAGCTTCTTGTTGAAAGCGAAACCGACTCACAAGATAAACCCTCGAATGAAAACTAAAGCGTAATAACTTCATTCAACTAAAACATTGAAAAATAGATATGAAAGCAGTAATGATTATATTAGACCAAGCTCACTACGATGATATTACAAACCAACTGAGCAAACTCAATATTCGAGGGTTTACATCGTGGAAACCGGTATATGGAAGAGGCAGCAATACAGGATATCCGCAGTATGGGACTCATGCTTGGCCCTCGCTCTACAATGCAATTCTCACTGTTGTCGAGGATCATCATTTGAAGCCGTTGCTTCGTTTTTTGAAAGAGCTCGATGATCAGTATCAAAATCTCGGCCTCAGGGCTTTTTCCTGGAATATTGAAGATATGATTTGATTCTTTTCAAAAAATTTTACGCGATAAATAATGCTTTTTTTAAATCCCATAAAGATTCCTCACGGATCTTTGTGGGATTATTTTTTTAATAGCCGAATGCTTTTTTGTCTTTCAAT
>JARKQF010000324.1 GCA_029973975.1 Paludibacter sp. | reverse complement strand
AAGTGGGATAGGTATTCTCGCCCCTGAAATCGGTTTTATTCAGGTCGATTTGCAGGATCCCTTCCACGTTAGTTTTGCTGATGATAGAAGCCAGATAACCCACGCTGGAACCGCTGTATAAAGATAAATCGGTAGTCGCCCAACCTCCTTTGACCGCATCGCCAACCGCGTAGGGAGATTTCCCGTTAGCCACCTGTTTCATGGCTTCAAAAGGAATACAAGAAGCAGGATCATATTGTTTCGCCCAACTATTTCCGGCAGGATGCTGATTGGTATCAGGCAATCCGTTCGGATAAAATAACCGGCTGGCGTTGGCTACGTTCAGTATCCATTTACCAATCGCGCGGGCATAACGTTTGTCGTATTTTGCGACCGGCGCTAATGCTGCGGCATGCTGAAATCCATTCATGATAAAAGCATAGTCATTGCCTCTATCATTGGCTTCTCCTATTAGTCCCGCAACATCATACCCGTTCCAGTTACCGACAATGGCACCCCAACCGCGCAAGGTTCCGATTCCCGAAGAGAAAGCCCAGTTGAGCATCTTGTCGATGTTGTAATTGGCGCCCTCCACCGCATTCATGCGGGCGGCAGCAGCAATTCCATAAGGCAGTTGAATTTCGTAGGATGGATTTTTATTCCAGTTTTGCAAAAAGTCAAGCGCCAGTTCAGCACCCTGCAAGTATTTGATATCTTTTGTTTCAACATAAGCCTGATAAAGTATCCAGGCAATAGAACCTGCCGATTCCGGCTCCGGAACACTGCTTGTATTGGGCAAACCAGTCAGCAGATTGAACGCCCTGTAATTCATGGATGGCGCCGTCCAGGGTTGCAGCTTCGCCTCCAGTTTAAAAAGGACATCCAGCTGACGGTCGGCTATAGTTATAAACTGCCCGGAAAAATCCGGATCAGCATCAGGATATAGGGCATAAAGCTGATAGAAAAATACATTCGGCATGATTTCATACCACCAGTCGTGACCGGTATTGCTGCTGTAGCCATTGAGATACACGTTTTGCCCGTTCTTTAGATTGAAAAAATCCTTTATCTTGCTCACCCAGTTTGTTTGCAAATGACCGGTCTTATCTATTCCCACCAAGGATGCGCCCACCATTGCAGGGATGATGTTGATGGCTTCGGCTACCTGACCATGATTTTTTTGTCCCACATAGGTATCCATGCGGATGTGTTGTACATCGCTGTAGTTGATGCCGGAAGCAGGATTGATATTGGTGAGTGGCAGGTTAGTTCCTGTTTTGGTCATATTAAACACAAAGTTATCATAATCAACAGCCACCTGTTTCCAGTCTCGCATGAGATAGGGCGACGGTTTGTCGGGCATCAGGTTGATTCGGGGGATATCAACTTGTTGGGCGTTGACAAAAAGAAAACAGACATTTATGAAGATTGTAAAAAGCAATTTTTTCATACGATAATCATTTATTTTATATAATCAACGGGAATCCTGATTAATATGCTTTCCGAATGAGCATCCTTAATCCTATATTATGAAGAAAAAGGGGCATGGCTGTTACACCAAGCCCCCTTTCGTTCACAATCATTTATCAATAAACCTGAAAAAACTATTCTTTCTCTTCATTATACAACTTAGCTACCTGTCCGTCGGTCAGAGCTATGTTGTAGATTTTCACCTCGTCCATCACACCGGCAAAGTGCGGGAACGATTGAACTGTTTTCCACCAACCTTCATCACCCATTGAAGCCATACCCTCCTCATACGTAAAGCCGGAAGCAATCAGTAAAGGTAAAGTTTTATTAAACTGGAATATTCCTGTGCCAGTTAAACCTTCTTTTGTCGTTGCATTCCATTCCATTGTATTAACACCATTTACATAAAATGTCAATATTTTGGTATTCAAATTTAAGCTTACTACTAAATGTGTCCAAACTTCGTTAGGAGCAGAGAAATCTGCCTGATTGTCAGCATCCACCCAGCCATCAGCATTGGTATGAACGGTAAAGAATGGTTTGTTTTGAAGCTGTAACTGGAATTTCCATGAGTTCCAATAGTTATAAGAAGCCAGGTAGTTATTTTCTCTTGTAGAATCCGGTTTTACCCACATAGCGATTGAAAGCTGGCTACCCATTAAATCGCTGGCTGCATAGTCACTGATTTGCAAATGAGAACCATTGTTGAAATACATCGCCTTACCAACTTTTCCGGTTACAAAACTTGGGAAATTGGTTGCGGTTCCAAAAATCTCGGCAGGACCTTTTTTCAATACTGCTGTCCATCCTTTTCCGGCAGCAGTAAGTTGAGCTCCTGTTCCTTCTTCGAAACTCAGTCCCATCATTAAAGCTGAAGGTAGAATTACATCGTACTCCGAAGCAATAAATGTTTCACGGGCAGCACGCAACTGAACGATCAAATTATCAACAGCTGTCTGCGTAATTAATTTGTTGTCAAGTGCAGCTTTGGCAGTTGTCAGCACGCTATTAAATGCGGTAATGGCCTCCTGGGGATAGTCGTCAAGTGTTGCATTATCGGCAATGGTCTGACAAGAGTCGATTAAAGCTTCAAGTGTAGTGGTATCCGCAGGTTCAAGTTCTTTGGGGTCACAACTGGTCATAACAGTTGATAACATCAGGATAGATGCTAATGCAATAAATGCACTTTTGAAAAGATTTTTTTTCATGATTACTAAAATTTAATTGTTGTTGAAATTGGATTAGTTTTAAATTGATTTGTTTATTGTAAAGCTTTGTTGGTATCAAGTTCCGATTGCGGAATCGGGAAATAGAAGCGAGGTTCAGCCCATTTAAAGTCGCTACCAAGAGCTGCCTCAGCAGTTTCCTTGCCCCATCTCATGAGATCGAAGAAGCGATGAAATTCGAATCCGAGTTCTTTTCTTCTTTCATTGCGTATGACAGTTCTCAGGGTAGCCTGAGTCGCTGCCGTAGTGGCTGCCAGTCCTGCACGGGCACGGACTTTATTCACCTCAGCGGCTGCCTTTGTTACAGCATCAGTTCCTCCCGCTTCATTGATGGCTTCGGCTTTCATCAGCAGGACATCGGCATACCGAATGGCATGGTAAGGAACCGCGGACTGACTCTTAGCCAAACCAGTCACCATGTCCTCGTTGTATTTTTTAACCAGATAGCCTGTTGCTTCCGACCAGGCAGCATTGAAGGTCGAATTATTGAACCAGGGCTTTCCCTGTCTGCCGATGGAAGCATCCAGACGCGGGTCATCCTGATTGGCAATCGTTTTTTCGGTAAATGCGTCTACATAACTTTGCGTGGGCGCATTGAAATAATATCCTCCTTCCGGTGAGGGTGCAAACCACACGTTCAGGTTGTTACCGAGTGATACTTCGGTGTTGTTGATGTAACGCAACCCAAAAATCACTTCAACGCTGTCTTCTGCACCCGATTTGAATAAATCGCTGTAGTTATCTATCAGATCGTACAACTGTAAATCTTCGAGCGATTGAATGCTCACGAGACTTTCAGTGTATTTCTTCTGATACAACTGCACTTTAGCCAATAAAGCATAAGCAGCTCCTTTGGTAATCCGACCTTTTTCTGCCGGATATTCAGCCGGCAACGCGGGAATTGCTTCAGTAAGATCTTTCTCAATCTGCGTGTATATCACGCTGACTTCACTCAAGCCCACATAAATAGCTGCAACGGTATTCTGGGGTTGTAATTTCAGGGGCACTTTCCCAAAAATATTGGTCAGGGAGAAATAGCTGTAAGCACGTAAAAATTTTGCTTCAGCTATGAGCCGGTTCTTAAGATTCTCATCCATACTGATGCCGGGAATATTTGTAATGGCATTGTTGGCGCGCGATACTGTTTCATAAGTTGATTTCCAATAAGTGTTCAATACGCCATTATCCGATTTAGCCGAAAAATCGTTAATAGCATTGATATCAGCCTGGTCGCCGGCATTACCGCCCTTCACGGCATCATCTGATGCCACATCGCCAAAAATCCACAGGGTATTTCCGTATAAGGAATTATAAATGGCATTGACAGCCATAGTAGCGTTTTCTGCCGAAGTATAATAATTTTCGGAAGTGTATTCTCCTTTCAAATCAGTCGTCAGAAAATCGTCGCAGGACACCCATGACAAGGCCATCAGCAGAATTGTTGAAATATATAATTTTGTTTTCATGTTGTATGTGTGTTAGAAGGTTAAGTTAATGCCAAATGTAAAAGTCATCGCCACCGGATAGGTACCCCAGTCAATCCCGTTGGCCATATCACCTTCGGAAGCGGAGTTTGTACTAACGGTCATTTCAGGGTCTAAGCCTGAATAACGAGTCAGGGTGAACAGGTTGGTTCCGGCCAGATAGCATCTCAGGTTCTCAATGCCGAGTTTTTGGGTATTCGGAATCGTGTATCCAACTTGCAAATTCTTCAATCTGAAATAAGACCCGTCTTCCAGAAACCGGGAAGAAGCAATAACGTTATTCGATTTAGCCGCCCAGGAGGCACGGGGTTGTGTGTTCGAGGTTCCTTCACCTGTCCAGCGCTCTCTGTAATATCGCTCGGTAACATTAAATCCGCGATAAAATCCTTCTATATCAAAATTAACCTGAGAGAAGATTTTTTGCCCGAAAGCCCCTTGGAAGAACATCGAAAGATCGAAGTTTTTGTAATTACCTGCCAGATTTAAACCGGTAGTGAAGGTCGGAATAGCACTGCCAAGAAAAGTACGGTCTTTGGCATCAATCACGTTATCTTCATTCTGATCCACATATTTCACATCACCCGGTTTGATGTTATTTCCCTGATAGGCTGATGTTAATACTTCGATGTCATTCTGGAAAATACCAGCCATCTCGTAAAGGTAAAAAGAACCAATCGGGTACCCTTCTTGTGTCCGGGTAGCAAAAACACCGGTATCGACTCTCCCGGCAAAGTACGGGAAATCGAGTTTCAGTACTTTATTATGGAGATATCCGGCATTCAACGCAATGTTAAATCCGCCGTCGCGGTAATTTTCACGAAAGAATACTTCCAGATCGACTCCGGTATTAAGCACATTACCGGTGCTGTTTATCTGGAATGGCGATGCATTTCCGATGGATGGAGGCAGTGATGCCGGCAACAACATATCATGGGTAACTTTGTAGTAATAATCCAATGTAACTCCCAATGAACCTTTCAGAAATTCCAGGTCGGCACCGATATTGAACTGATTACTGGTTTCCCATTTCAGTTCTGCATTTCCAAGTTGAGTTTGTGCATAACCATTATAACTTTTTCCACCGAAGGTGTAATAATAATTATATCCATAACGGTCGGCATAAGCATACAATGGAATGTTCTGGTTTCCAATGGAACCATAGCCTGCACGTAGTTTGAGTTTGTGAATTTCCTGTAAATCCTGCATAAAATCTTCTGTTTCCACATTCCATCCTCCGGAAAGGGAGTAAAAAGTTCCCCACTTATTTCCCTCACTGAAACGGGAAGATCCATCGCGACGGAGAATACCTGACAAATAATACTTCTGATTGAAATTATAATTGACATTCGCGAAAAACGAAACAAGTGTTGATTCCCAAACTCCCTGATTAACTTTGGTTTTACTGGAACCCATCCCAAGAAACAGAAAGTCAGGATCTGTGTTCAGAAATTCACTTTCGCTTCCATACAGGCCGCTTCCTGAATTTTTAATCGCCTCAGCTCCAATCATGGATGACAGGTTATGGGTGTCATTCAACGAAATATTATGATTCAGCGTCGTGTTAACCACCCAGTTGAAATTGTCCTCGGTCGTAACCGACAAGCCATTGGCTGAGTTGATACGATTGGCAGTTCCCCAGGTCTTATCATAAACACGGTTTACGGTGTTGTTGTAATCAATCCCTGCCGTAGTTTTCAGCATCAAGTCAGCCGGTAAGGTAATCAACACGTTTCCCGTTGCCAGCAAGGTCTTAATTTTTCTTGTTCTGTCGGTATTTTCCGTTAATCCTTCGGGACTGTACCCATCACCAAAAAAAGAATTATATACTGAATTGCCATAATATTCCGAAGGTAAATCCACAATATTACCGGCAGCATTATATACCGGAATGGCCGGATTGCGGAAAAGGGCATAACGCACCACGCTACCACCTTCGCCCGCAAAACCATCGCCTGAGCTGGATACCAGTCGGTTGTCCGAGATTCCTCCGCTGATATTCAATCCGACTTTCAGCCATTTTTTTACCTGAGAGTTGATGTTAGAACGTAAATTGGTCCGGGAGTAATTGGTATTTTTAATGATTCCGTCTTGTTTGTAGATCGTACCGGCAACCAGATATTGTGTTTTGTCACTGCCCCCACTGATGGAAATTTCATGCGATTGAAAAGGAGCGGTACGGAAAATTTCTTCCAAATGGTTTACGTTTGGGAAGTCCTTTACCCAGGCACCTTCGATGATAGCGCGTTGTACCACGGAAGTGGCATTATCGGCCCTGGCTGCTTCATTGTACATACTGATGTACTGCTCAGTCGTTGCCATTTTGGTTAATCTACCATGCTGCTGAAAACCCAGTTGGGTGTTGTAATTGATTTTTGCATCTCCGGATTGTCCGCTCTTCGTGGTGATTAACACGACCCCGTTGGTGGCACGGGAGCCATAAATCGCTGCAGAAGAAGCATCTTTCAATACCGTCATGCTTTCAATTTCATTCGGGGAGATGTTGTTTAGCGCCCCTTCGACCGGGATTCCATCCACGATATAAAGCGGATCGTTACTCAGACTGATGGAGTTCACACCACGAATACGAACCGAGATCGGTGCTCCGGGCGCTCCGGTTTGTGCAGAAACATTAACTCCGGCCACGCGTCCCTGCAAAGCCTGTTGTGTAGAGGCCACGGGAATTTTGCTGAGTTCGGTACTTTCTACCTTACTGATGGCACCCAATACATCGCGTTTTTTCTGGACTGAATAACCAACCACGACCAACTCTTCGATGACTTGTGCATCCAGTTCCAACGGGATGGTCAGGTATGTTTCACCGGCATAATTGATTGTTTTAGTTTTGTATCCTACATAAGAAATCCTTATGGTAGCGTTCCGCGAAACCGCGATGCTGAAATCTCCGTCAAGCCCGGTTACAGTACCGGCCTGAGTACCTTCAACCAAAATATTGACACCGATAAGCGGTTCCCCTGTTTCTGCATCTTTCACCACTCCATTCACCTGAACGGGGTTTTGTGCATTCAACATCAATGCTATACAACTTAAAAAGAATAGAAATAATGTCTTCTTCATGATTTACAATGTATTAAAGTTGGTTATTGATAGGCTATTACATGTCCATTGGCTATTAACCAGTTGTTTTTACGCTCGATGCGTGTTCCTGCCGGGAGTTCTGTCAGCACCCTGGCCTGGCTAGCCGGTATGTTGATATGCGTTGGATTTTCTATTCCACGGGCAACATACTGCTTCGAAACAATATCGAATACATCCACTTTTCCTTTCGGATGATAGGTCAATTCTTTTGTTTCGGGATGAGGATTGTAATACAGATAAACCGGATAAGGCTTTTCAGCATAGAAATCCGTAGTATTGCAGTTCAGGCGTAAAATGCCCGTAACATCTGTTGTGTCCACCATGGCGCCCAAAATTCCCACCGGCGATGTGCTGTAGAGACTGAACATGCTCTCTTTCGGGTTGTTGGGATTCCAGTTCGGACCATCACCCAATGCCACCGGATGAATACCTTTCAGTTCTGGTTTGTTAAAAAGATCCTCGTATCTGAGTCCTTCGTACGCCACAATCGAGTTGGTATAACCTTTCAGTTCAGGAAGCCACTGATTTTTGTCTTCAATTTCATCCGGATAAAATAGTCTGCAAGCATTTACATTGTTGAGCATCCATTTACCGATGGCGTTGGCAAAACGAGGTTCGTATTTCACCATGGGCACCAATGGCCAGGCTGTTTTTATGCTGTTCATCAGGAAGGCATACCCTCCACCATCGATGATGCTGCCTTGCAAGCCACTTACGTCATAATTGCCCCATTTGCCGACAATAATTCCCCAGCCGTGGCGTGCCTGTGGATCTGTACATCCATCAAAAACCCAATTAATCATTTTCTCTACATCGTAGCTGGTTCCATGTTCCGCATTCAATCTGGCAGCAGTATAAATACCCATCGGAAGCAGGATTTCATAAAATCGACTTTCTTTCTGATTATCAAGCGCAGCAATAGCTGACTTGGCATGTTTCAGGTAACGTTTGTCTTTGTACTTCTGATAAGCAGAGTACAATACATATCCATGTCCTCCAGCAGCATCCTGTTGAAGTGGAATATGATTAATCATCCCTTTCATCTGACTGTAATCAAAATAGGAATAGTTATAATCGCCGTTCAGTATTGAATCGGCTTTTACAAATTGTTCAGCAATGGTACGTTGGATATAATCTGCATTTTCAACTCCGGGGAATACATCAGAAACAGCATAATACAATACATTCGGAAATACATCGTACCACCAGTCGCGACCGTAACCACCTCCCAACAAAGCGACTTCAGGATTTGTATTGTTCATGACAATGTTCCAGCCATTATCCGAGTTGAAATAATTCTGAACCATTTTCACGTAATTGTATCCGTTTTGCTGTGTTTTGTCAATGCCCATGAGACCTGCCCCTAAAATCGCCGCCAGCGAATTCAGACTTTCGTGAAACTCTCCGTTGTTGTTTTTGGGTCCCTGCCTTGCATCATCAATGGCGGTGTATAATCCGAACGTAATCTGGGGAATGTTGCGCTGACTGTTATCCAGCCAAATCATGCTTCCGGCCGGTAGTTCCGGATTGAAATCGAAGACATATTCATCGAAACTCCTCGCTTTTTGTTTCCAATCGATGATTTTGTATGGTGATGGCAGTTCCGGCATTTCGTCAACGCGTGGGATGTGGGTTTGTGTAACAGCCACACCATAATCTGCTTTGTTATTGCACGACAAAAGAAGTATCCCTGTCAGAGCAATGAAGAATGTGTGTTTTAGTTGTTTCATATCCAGTTATTAATATTTTTTTTATCACAAAAGGCACAAAAGGAAAATATTTATTATTGAGCTACATTAGTCACATGAGTACAGTTTAGTTCATAATTCTTAACTCTTAATTTTTCTTTTGTGCCTTTTGTGGTTCATTTGGTTTTGATTGATGTTTCGTATCAATCTCTTTGATAATATGCTGTGCCAGTGGCAATGAAATCAGTTGCAATGCCCCCACGATGACCAGCGCGTATTTCAAAGCAAACTCCTCAGAAATCAGGTATGCAAGCAAGATAAACAAAAGCATACCGAAAGCACGACCCACAAAGAGTCCGACTTCATGGCTCATGATATAAGCATATTCATTGCGTTTTTCGATAGCAGATACCGCATCTATGGTTTTCATCATGGTCGGAAAATAGGCCAGATCGTGCAAAGGTTGAAACAACACCTTACAAAGAACAAATACAATGACCCCGAAAGCAGAAAACATCAATCCATTAACTACTGTTCCGATAAAGAATACAAACAGCCCGAATCCAAAGATATACATGCGGTGTTGAGGTTTGCTTATCCTTCCGAGCACATAAACAAGAATAGCAGTCAAACCGCCACCGATCCCCTGTATCAGTCCGAGCGAACCTTCATTACCAACCAGTTTCATCACCAGAATAGCGGGAGCAGTTACGAGAAATCCCTGCACCATCCCTTTCAGTCCGGCTAATGTCAGTAACTTTTGCCACAGCGAGTGAAACTTGAAATAAATAAATTTCTTTTGTGCCGGATTGGTAAATTTACCTCTCGACAACACCACACTTGCCAGTACTGCAATGACAAAGACAACCACAGTAATAAACTGATAACCGGCATTCACATCGAGGATATGACCTAATATTACTTTGCCGTCGATGGTGGCCAGAAAAGCTCCCACGATCAGCGGAACCACGATGCTCCACAGTGAAAAGAAAAACGATTCTACTCCGAAGAAATAATTCCGGTTACCATCATTGGTCGAATTCAGGGTAAGCAAATAGCGGTTTGTCCAGAAAAAACCGGTAGAAGCTCCCAGGATAAAACCGGCTATACCGAGTTCCACGATGCCGATAGACTGTACGAACATCATAACCATCAGGGAAAGAGCTGACAGAATGATACCAAACATATATAACAAGTTCACCTTGAAAATTTTGAGCAAAGCGCCATTCAATACCGATGTGCTAACGACTCCTACATACATGCACAATTGGTAAATCACCACGTAAGACGGACTTCCCGTGTTACGCATGATGTAAGCTCCCACGAATATCTCAATGATTGGTAGGATAAGCGCGTACAGCATGTTGGTAACCAACAATGTACGGATATTAAGCGGCTGCGACTTGAAGAATGTCAATTCTCCTTTCAGGTTCTTTGTCATGTTTATTTCCTTAATGAATGCAATATTTCATTGATTGAAAATTCGGCGCTACAAATGACTTCATCACTGGCTCCGTAAAAAATCCGGATGATATCGCCATCCACATAATGCCCGTTGGTAAATACCACATTCCCGAAGAAACCGGTTTGTTCATATCCGGCAATAGGCTCCATGATTGGCTCTTCGCTCCTGGCTATTACTTTCGACGGATCATCCAAATCGAGCAGCAAAGCACCCAGGCAATACCGATGCTCTTTATTTGCTCCGTGGTATATTTCCAACCAACCTTCAGCTGTTTTGATCGGAGCGCCACCTGCGCCTACACGTGCCGAATCCCATCTTCCTTCGCGGGTTGTCGCCACACATTTGTGATTACCCCAGTGAATCCGGTCAGGCGACTGAGCCAGCCAGATGTAATTTCCTCCCAGCTCGGGACTGCTCGGGCGGTGCAACGCATAATACATCCCGTTAATTTTTTCTTCAAAAATAGCACAATCTTTATTATGGGGAGGGAAAATCATCCCTTTCCGGTCGAAATGTTGAAAATCTTTCGTGGTGATAAGTCCGACTCCTACGGCAACAGGCGATACTTCAGTGAAGGTCAGGTAAAAACCATCTTCCATTGTAGCTACCCGGCAATCTTCAATACCGAAGGATTCCAAATATCCTTGTCCAAAAATCGGTGGGAAAGCAGGATCTTCGTAAAAATTGATATCATCGTCGCTGCAAACAAGTCTGAGATATGATAATGTTGTAAGATAATTCTGTCCCTTGTATTTGATTACGCGCGGATCGGATGCATCTAACTGAGGATCATCCTTGTCAAAGCTAAGCACTTCTATTTTACCGGATTCATTATATACCGGAAAACTGATTTTACCTTCAATTTGTTTCGGGCGCTCGGCAACCCGCAGCAAGAGCCAGGTTTTGTCATGTAACCTGAAAACGCCGGGATTAAGCAGACAAGTTATTTCCATACCATCAATACCCGGTTTTAGATCAGATGGTGACAATAAGGGATTACTTTTTGAACGTTTGGCTATATCCATGATATATGTTGATTTAAGAATTATTTCAGCGGTTTTCTGAAACAAAAATATATGACAATCAGATAGAACAGGGTATCTTTTTCTTACAATTGGGTACACATAATTTGCAAAATCAGCCAGACATACCGTATTGTCGAAATAAGATACCCTCAAGCCGTTTCGAACGTCCAAAAAATAGTATATTTGCGTGTAAATAGATTGAAAAACTCCTCCCATGAAGAAATGTTTGTACTTGTTACTGTTTATCCTTGCAGTAATTACTACCACTGCAAAAAATTATGATTTTGTCAATCTGACAAATAATGACGGCCTGTCGAACAGTTCCATCAACACCATTTTTCAGGATTCGGACGGATTGATGTGGTTTGGTACCTGGGACGGACTGAATGTTTATAACGGCAGGGAATTTAAAGTGTTCAAACCTGACCCCGGAAATTCTAAGAGCATCAGCAATAATATAATACGAGATGTACTCGAAGAAAAAAAGAACATACAATGGATTGCAACTGATTTAGGAATCAACAGACTGAACACAAAAACAAAAACATTTGAACGGTTTTTTATCAATGGCCTGAATCAGACCATATATAACGAGCACTCGTTTCTGATAGCTAAGAATAGTTCAGATCAGGTTTTTGCCGCAGTATATGGACAGGGGGTTTTTTATTTTCAGGAAAAAGAAAATAAATTTACCCGGCTACAAATTAATAATGCATTTCAGTTTAAAAAGATTTTTTTTGATCTCGACGATAACCTTTGGATACACACAGAAAACAGAACGCTTTTGAAAATCGTTTTCAGGAAAGGAACCGGGAATCGGACCGAGGTACAGAACATTGTTCTTTTTCAGCACGCTAACAATATTATATCCGTATTTTATGATAAAAATAACGAGATATGGATGCAGACTGCCGACAACAAATTATCGTGTTATCAAATATCGGAAGGTGTTTTCAACCAACACACAACATTGAATGCACATATCGGAACAATTCATGCAATGTTGTTTCTGGAAGATTATCAGTTGTGGGGCACTGGCAGCGGACTTTTCTCGTATAATACTAATACAAAACAGATTGAATCTATCCTGAATAATGTTCCGGTACTGTCGCTGTGCGCCGGATCACAGCAAATCATCTGGGTGGGTACCGACATGCAGGGCGTTTGGATGCTTACGCCACCCCGCGAGAAGTTTCAAACTTTTTCATCAGAAAATGTGCCGGGTTTTGGAAAGAGTGCCGTAAGAACTTTTTTTGAAGATGAAAGTGGTTTGCTCTGGGTTGGAACAAAAGGAAGCGGCATCTATGTGTTCAGAAAACCGGAGGAAGAAGGACAGCTTACAACAATGAAGCGTTTTACAACTGCAGAGGGTTTATTGAATAACGCTGTTTACACCATAGTACCCGGAAAAGGAAACGAATATTGGATTGGCACCGATGGCGATGGTATCAATTATTATGATATCAGAACAAAAACAATGAATGTGCTGAACGTTCCCGACAGCATAAAAAAGAAAGTCAATCTTTCTTCTGTTTATTCTATTCATGTTGCATCGGATAACATGCTTTGGGTTGGGACAAGTGGTTATGGAATGTATAAAATTGAAATAAACCGAAGCAAACAACCCTACACCATACGCTCCTACAAACAATATATTTACAAGAACGACCGGCCTGCGTCTCTCAGTAATAACATCGTGTATTCGATTATAAAGGACGATGACAAACATTTGTGGATTGGCACACGGGGAGGTGGTTTGAATCGCTTTAATATGAGCACGGAACAATTTCAGACTTTCCGCTTTTCTTCTGATAACCCGGGATTCATCAGCAGCGATGATGTGCTGTGTTTGTATAAGGACAGAAAAGGTTTCCTTTGGGCAGGGACGAGTATGGGGCTGAATAAATTACTACGCTTTGAGGGAGAAAAACCTGTTTTTGCCCGCTTTACAGAAAAAGAAGGTATGCCTAACAATACCATACACGGAATACTCGAAGACAAAGAAAACAATCTCTGGTTGAGTACCAACCGGGGTATTGCAAGGTTCATTCAGGATAAAGGTGAATTCAGGATTATCTCTTATTTCAAAAAAGATGGTTTACAAAATAACGAGTTCTCTGATGGGGCATTTTATGAAAGCAGTTCTTCCGGAAAATTGTATTTTGGCGGAATCAGTGGTTTTAATGTGTTTAACCCGGTGGAGATTACCCAGAGTAGCTATATGCCAGGATTATTGCTGGATGGTTTTCTGATTGATAACCAGGAAATCAACTTAGAAGATTACCTCGGAAAATCTGCAAACAAAGAACAATTGCTACTATCTTACAAAAATAAATCTTTCAGTTTCAGGTTTATCCCACTGGATTACCTTTCGGGTTCAAGGTGTGAAATCGCTTACATGCTGGAAGGTTTTCAGCAAGACTGGATTCAACTCGGAACATCAAACACCATTGTTTTCTCCAATCTTCCAAAAGGAAATTATATGCTGAAAGTAAGGTGCAGTAATGCCGATAAAATCTGGAGTGATGAGTATTTCACTCTCCGGATCCGGATGAAACCGCCCTGGTGGGATAGCAGTGTGGCTTATGTATTATATGCTTTACTGCTGATATTAATAACCTTAGGCGTGCTTCGTTTTATGCGTTATCAGATGACGGTACGCAATAACATCAGACTGAAAGAACTTGAAAAACAAAAAAATGAGGAAATACATCAGGCTAAATTACGGTTCTTTACCAATATCGCCCATGAATTTTCGAATTCTCTGACTTTAATTTACGGTCCTTGCGAACAACTGTTGGAAACCCATGCTGCAGATAATGTCACCCGAAAATATGTCAACATCATTAAGTCGAATTCGGAACGCATGCAAACATTGATTCAGCAACTAATCGACTTTAGAAAAGCGGAGACGGGGCATTTACGCATCACTATTGAAAAAGTGGATATTACCGAACTGGCAAAGTTTGTTCTGGATAATTTCATGGACGTGCTGGAGCAAAAGAAAATCAATCTTAAACTCAGCATTTCTCCAGATAATTTGCTTTGGAACACTGACCGCGACAGCCTGGAGAAGATCATTTTCAATTTAGTTTCAAACGCCGTAAAATATACACCCACAGACGAAAACATCGAAATATATATTGGAATAAATGAAAACGAAAAGCAATTAAAGTTACAAATAACAAATACCGGAGTTGGCATTCAGGAAGCCTATCGTCAGCGTATTTTCGACAGGTTTGAAGTTTTGGAAAGGTTCGAAAAACAAGTAATGAAAGGATTGGAAACCCGTAGTGGAATCGGTCTGGCCTTGTGCAAAAGTCTGGTCGAATTATTACAGGGAAGTATCGAACTGGAGAGTGACGGATCAACATTCACATCGTTTATTATACATCTGCCTTATCAGGAAACTGAGACAACTACCATTTCAGTCAGAAACGAAAATGCTGAAGTCAAACCACCTGAAACACAAAAACTTTCTAATAAGCATATTGAAGGACATGAGCGTTTACTTGTACCTGACCGGAATAAAGAAGGTTTGATTCTGGTTATCGATGATGACCCGGAGATTCGCAGCTTATTAGCTGATTTGTTGCAAGATAGATATGAAATTGCCGAAGCGGCTAATGGTCAGGAGGCAATTGAAATTATGAAGTTGCGTATGCCGGTGCTGATTATTTCCGATATCATTATGCCGGTTATGAATGGTGTGGAGTTCGTGAAAATTATGAAAGAACAGGAACTGACCCGGCATATTCCCATCATACTGCTTTCGACAAAAAGTTCCGTTGAAAGTCAGATCGAGGGACTTGAAACCGGAGCCGACGCCTATTTGGGTAAACCCTTCCATCCCCGCCATCTGGATGCTCTGATTGACAGCCTGTTACACCGAAACAAAGCAGTACTGGATTATAGTGAATCTCCATATTCAGCGGTTGATCAACTCGAAGGGAAAATAATCCGGAAAGAAGATAAAGACCTGGTTGTTAAGATAACTTCTATTATTTATGATCATATCGACAATGAGTCCTTGTCTCTTGATTATATTGCCGGTGAATTAGCGTTGAGTAAAATGCAACTTTACCGAAAGATTAAAGAACTCATGGGACAAACACCAACTGAATACATTCGCTCGATTCGCCTGAAGCACGCAGAAAAATTGCTGAAGACCACTAATAAAACAGTGCTTGAAATCATGTATTTGTGCGGATTTAACAATAAAGCCTATTTCTACCGGGAGTTCGTGAAAAAATATCACGATACGCCGAATGAATACCGTAAAAAATTATCATTGTAATAATATGAACCATATAAGTTTAGAGACTTTTACTTTTCTGATTATTAAGCTTATATGAAACTTATATGACTTATATGGTATAGAAAAAAGCCCCTGTAATCCTACAGAGGCTTCAACGTGCGTTTT
The DNA here is from genome assembly GCA_029973975.1 of Paludibacter sp. Taxonomy (GTDB): domain Bacteria; phylum Bacteroidota; class Bacteroidia; order Bacteroidales; family Paludibacteraceae; genus Paludibacter. Next base: position 7,688 of record JARKQF010000324.1, on the reverse strand, counting down.
AGTTTTATTGTTTCGAATTTATTTTTCGTTGCGTTTTTGCACGTTGTAATAAATTTTCATCTGGTTGCCGAGGATTTTGGTGAAACCTTTTACATCGTCGGCGCTCCAGGCGCGGTTCACTTCGCCGTATTCGCCAAAATCAGTTTTCATCAGATCGAAAGGACTATCGACTCCAACCAGCGTGTAACTCAATGGACGCAATTTAACGATGACCGTTCCGGTTACATTTTGCTGCGAGCTTTGCAGAAATTGCTCAATATCGCGCATCACCGGCTCCAGATATTGTGCTTCGTGCAGGAACATGCCATACCAGTTACCCAGCTGGTCTTTCCAGTACTGTTGCCACTTGGTGAGCGTGTGTTTTTCGAGCATCTTATGGGCGTTGATAATCAACAAGGGAGCCGCAGCTTCGAATCCTACACGTCCTTTGATGCCAATAATGGTATCGCCGATGTGCATGTCGCGCCCGATACCGAACTTGTTCGCGATATCTTCCAGCTTGTTAATCAGATTGATTTTGTTATCATCTTTTTCTCCGTTGACAGCTGTAATCTCGCCTTGTTCGAAACTGATAGTCACGGTTTCTTCCTCCGTTTTAACCACCTGACTCGGATAAGCGTCATCAGGTAAGGTTTGTTCCGATTTCAGGGTTTCTTTCCCTCCGATACTGGTGCCCCACAATCCTTTATTGATTGAATATTCCATCTTGGTGAAGTCAGCCACAAAACCATGCTCTTTCAGGTAGTTGATTTCGTATTCGCGGGTCAGCACCATGTCTCTTGTCGGCGTAAGGATCTTAATATTGGGTGCCAAAACGTCGAATGTCAGATCGAAACGCACTTGATCATTACCGGCTCCCGTACTGCCGTGCGCTACATAATCAGCATTGATTTCCTTTGCATAGTTGATGATAGCCAACGCCTGAAAAATACGTTCCGAACTTACCGAAATCGGGTAAGTGCCATTACGCAACACATTTCCGAACACCATGTACTTGATGCTTTTTTCGTAGTACTCTTTGGTAACATCCAGTGTTTTATGGGTTTTAGCTCCCAGCCGGTATGCCTTATCTTCAATAACCTTCAGCTCTTCTTCGCTGAAACCTCCGGTATTTGCAACAGCCGTATGTACTTCATAGCCTTTTTCTTTGGCCAAATACATGGCGCAAAATGATGTGTCTAAGCCCCCGGAGAAGGCTAATAATACTTTTTCTTTCATTGTAAAAACATTTTTAATATTTTTAAACCACAAAAGGCACAAAAGGAAGACTAAGAGAACTCAAAAGAGCGAATAGTAAATAGCTAATAGCGGAAGTGATGCCCTCCTCTATTAATTTTTAATTTTGTGTTCCCTTAGTCTTCCTTTTGTGCCTTTTGTGGTTTATAAAAAATGGCATTATGACTTTTTTAATTTGTTAGCTAAACGTTTTACAGTCTGAGTGATTTGCTCTTTTGCTCCACCGGCTTTCTTTTTCTCTTCTTCCCATTTGGGGTCGTAAAGCATTCCGGTACACAAACAGTGCTTGCGATTGGTACGCTGCAGGATATCGTAATTCACACAACTCTGGCAACCTTTCCAAAAAGCTTCATCGTCAGTAAGCTCTGAGAAAGTTACAGGCTTATAACCCAATTCGGAGTTGATTTTCATGACGGCTAAACCAGTGGTTAATCCGAATATCTTTGCATTCGGATACAATTTTCTGGATAGCTCAAAAGCTTTCCGTTTGATGCGCTTTGCCAGTCCTGCTCCCCGGAATTTATCTACAACGATTAATCCTGAATTGGCGACAAATTGCTTATTTCCCCAACTTTCAATGTAGCAAAAACCTGCAAATTCCTTTCCCGATAAAGCAATAATTGCTTTACCTTCTTTCATTTTTTCTGCAATATATTCCGGAGAACGACGGGCAATACCTGTACCCCTGATCTTCGCGGCCTCTTCTATAGTTTTTAAAATCGTGTCGACATATTCCAGAAAATTCTCATCGGCAATTTGGACTACAATACTATCTTTTTTATCAGCGTTCATTTTTTGTTTTAAATATTAAGCCTCTTTACAGAGTAAGTTCCGTTAACTTTTATTTTCCCTCAGAAAAAGTTATATCCATTAAAGTGAGTATTTGCTCACGTGTAACACCCTCGCGTGGGATAATAAGAATGGTGTCGTCACCGGCAATAGTTCCCAGAATTTCCACAGAACCTTTATTGTCGATGTCCCAGGCAATAGCAGATGCATAGCCGGGTTTTGTCTTCATCACAGCCAAATGACCGGAAAATTCAATACTCAGAACCGCTCCGTGCGAAGTCAGGTGGTTGAATGTTCCCTGTGGGCTGATTGTTTTCGTAATCGGTGGCAAAACATATTTGTAAGTCCCGTTTGCCAAAGGAGTTTTTGCGACTTTCAACAGTTTAAGGTCACGAGAAAGTGTCGCTTGTGTGACATTCAGTTTGCGTTCGGCCAGCAAAGTCAGTAATTCCTCCTGGCTTCCGACAACTGTCGAGCGAAGGAGTTCCGTGATGATCTGCAGCCGGTTTCTTTTGTTTTTCATAATGTTTGAATTGAGTTAGCAATGTAAAACAAGGAGATAAATGTATATTTATTTATTAATTCGCTGCAAAAATACCAATAATCTGCATAATAACAAAATATATTGAATAATTTTACATATCATTTCTCTGCAAAGTAAGTCGTCGGCAGTGTCGCTACCTACGGAAGCTCCGTGAGGAGGTATGTCCTTCATAATCCAGTAAGCAAGCTTACTGGTTACTAATTATTCGCTTCCTACGGAAGCAACACGCGGCAACCCTTTGTTCATCTGCACTTGGTTATCCAACTCACCGCTCTCCGTTTTCCGCTTTCCATTATTCACTATTCACTATTCGCTAATCGCTAATTTTTTGTTACTTTTGCAGGTTCAAAAAATTTCAATCCGCATGTCGATACAAGGCAATATAATCGTAAAAGGCGCCAGGGTACACAACCTGAAAAATATAGATATTGAAATTCCGCGCAATCAATTGGTGGTAATAACCGGCTTGTCGGGTTCCGGTAAAACTTCACTTGCATTTGACACTTTGTATGCTGAAGGTCAACGTCGTTACGTGGAAAGCTTATCAGCCTATGCCCGTCAGTTTCTCGGCAGGATGAGCAAGCCTGAGGTAGATTATATCAAGGGCATTCCGCCTGCAATTGCCATCGAACAAAAGGTAAATACCCGTAACCCGCGATCTACCGTGGGTACTTCTACCGAAATTTACGAATACATCAAACTGTTGTTTGCCCGTATTGGCAAAACTTATTCACCGGTTTCCGGCTCTCTTGTAAAGAAACACGAAGCAGAGGATGTGATTAAAGCCGCCATGCAATTTCCGGAAGGCACCCGCATCATGATTCTGACTGAAGTTATACCAACCGGAGACAGAACCTTGTTGGACGAACTGAATGCCCTGATGATGAATGGTTTCAGCCGGGTAGAAATCAATGGGGAAACTGTAACAATACAAGAATTAGTCAACCGGAACAATAATTTATCAGACAAAATTTACCTGATCATCGATCGTATGACGGTTGAACAATCGCAGGAAACTATCAGCAGGTTGACCGATTCGGTGGAAACTGCTTTCTATGAAGGTCGCGGCGCTTGCATACTGAAAATATACACCGAAGAAGGCGTCCGGCAATTACGATTTTCAAAGAGCTTTGAAGCAGACGGAATAACCTTCGAAACGCCGACTGTACATACTTTCAGCTTTAACTCCCCCATCGGCGCTTGCCCCACATGCGAGGGTTTCGGAAAAATCATCGGTATTGACGAAGACCTGGTTGTGCCAAATAAAGCGCTGTCGATTTATGAGGATGCTGTCGTTTGCTGGAAAGGCGAAGTCATGAGCGAATGGAAAAGAGCGCTCATTCAGGTCGCCGACAAAATCGGATTTCCAATCCATAAACCCTATTACGAACTGACGGACGAACAACGGGATACACTATGGAAAGGAAACAAGTATTTCGAAGGTATCGATGCATTCTTTAGCATGCTCGAAGCCAATCAGTACAAAATACAATACCGGGTCATGCTGGCCCGCTACCGGGGAAAAACGGTTTGTCCGGAATGCAAAGGCAGCCGGCTGAAAAAAGAAGCTTCTTATGTAAAAGTTTCCGGAAAATCAATCAATGAACTGGTATTGCTGCCGGTCGTTCGCCTGAAAGATTTTTTCGACCACATTGAACTGGACGAGCACGATGCCGCCGTTGCAAAGCGTTTATTACTTGAAATCAACAAACGTCTGCAATTTCTGCTGGATGTGGGATTGGGTTACCTTACCCTGAACCGGCTATCGAATAGCCTGTCGGGAGGTGAAAGTCAGCGTATCAACTTAGTAACTTCGCTCGGAAGCAGTCTTGTCGGCTCACTATACATCCTCGATGAACCCAGCATCGGTTTACATCCACGCGACACCAATCAGCTGATTAAAGTCTTGTTGCAACTAAGAAACCTCGGGAATACAGTGGTGGTTGTCGAACACGATGAAGAAATTATGCGGGCGGCTGATTATATTATCGACATAGGTCCGAATGCCGGCAGAAAAGGCGGAGAGGTTGTTTATCACGGCAATCCGGCTGAAATCGATCCGAACAATTTGCCACAGCTCGCGCAATCCTATACACTTCAGTACTTGCTTGGCAAAGAAACAATTGAAGTCCCCAAACCCAGGAGAAAATGGAATAACTTTATTGAAGTGCTGGGCGCCAGGGAGAACAACCTGAAAGGTGTGAATGTAAAATTCCCGTTAAACGTAATGACGGTTGTAACTGGTGTCAGCGGTTCAGGTAAATCATCGTTGGTGAAAAGCGTATTTTACGCGGCGCTGAAAAAATATTATGGAGGCGTAGCCGATCGTACGGGACAATTTGGGGCACTGAAAGGCTCCATGCACTTAGCCAAAGACATCGAATTTGTGGATCAAAACCCCATCGGAAGATCATCCCGTTCTAATCCGGTGACTTATATCAAAGCCTACGACGAAATTCGCAAGCTTTTCGCCGACCAGCAATTATCGAAACAAATGGGTTACGCAGCCTCTCATTTTTCTTTCAACACACCGGGCGGAAGATGCGAAGAATGTCAGGGCGAAGGAACTGTAACCGTGGAAATGCAGTTTATGGCCGACCTGGTACTTGAATGCGACCACTGCCATGGGAAACGTTTCAAACAGGATGTACTGGAAGTACAGTACCACGGAATCAACATCTACGATGTACTTGAAATGACCGTCAACCAGGCCATAGAGTTTTTCTCCGGCCACAGCGGCAACACCGAAAAAAGAATCGTAAAACGTCTGAAACCCCTGCAAGATGTGGGTATTGGCTACGTCAAACTTGGACAATCATCGAGCACCCTGTCAGGCGGAGAAAGCCAGCGTGTTAAGCTGGCCTCCTTCCTCGCAAATGAGAAATCTGAACCGACCATTTTTGTGTTCGACGAACCTACGACCGGACTTCATTTTCACGACATCAAAACCCTGCTAAAAGCTTTTGATGCTCTGATTGCCAAGGGACACACCATCATCATCATCGAGCATAATCCGGAAGTAATCAAATGTGCCGACCACATCATCGACATTGGTCCGGAGGGTGGTGATAAAGGAGGTAGCATCGTTTTTGAAGGCACACCCGAAGATATTATAAACTGTGAAGTTTCCTACACAGGCCGGTTTCTGCAGGGCAAAGTATAATGTCAACCGACATTAATTCATGCCTATATCTACACTTTTTGTTAATTGCTGAAACACTTCATGTGGGTTGGCGTTGGCAAATATGACCGACAAAATTGCCGGCGTACAGATGTCTGTAAACCGGATTGCCTCATCCATGTGTTCCATAAAAACATGTTCAAACCGGTAAGCGTCCTCTTCATAAAGGTAACTGATACGAAAACGAAGCGTCCCATCCTGCATGTTTAACTCCCAGCATCCCGAAGCCAGGTTGTTATTGAATAAGGTGATAAGAATGGCCATGTCATTCCGCTTCTTTGGGAGAATCTTCAGGGGAAAAACAGCATAAATAAACATCCGTTTATGACTGTCGTGATGCTGTTCGATGATAAAGTCCAGATTACAGGCTTTCATTTCGAATTTTAGCAGGTAACAGCTTTTTTCTGGCTGTTCAGACATGCAATGAAAAACATATTTGTTTTTTCTGAAAATCATAGTTAAGGCGTTGCTGTTCATGTTTAAAAGATTTAGAAATGGTAAATTGTAAATTGTAAAACAAACGATGAGAAAATATTCATTTACAGCGCATATTTCAGACTTAATGACACCGCATAATACGAAAAATTATACTTCAATATTGGATTAAATTTTATTTGAGGTTCCAGAAATAATTTATTCGACAGAGGGAAAGTCTTACTTAATTTCAATACCCAACCCATATAGAATATTGGATTTGTATTGTAGGATGTCACTTCTGTTTCCCCAAATTTGGTAATGTCTTTCCATCCGACAAAATAATCGATACTAAGCCCTGTAGACACATTAATTATATCAGAATGAAATTTGTATAGGAATGGCATCGTCAGGTAGCTTTCCAAAATATGGAATGTTTGATAGGCATTTGTACCAATTAAAACATCAATATATTGGTCAGCACTTCGTTGACTGAAGCCAACTTCAAATCCACTATATTTGGACAATTGCTTTTCGAAAGAGAAAACAACACCTTGTCTCATAACGCCATCACTTTTCATTTCACAGTTTAATCCAACAGCAATAAATTCCTTTTTCTGGGCAATTAAACCGATTGAAAGAAAAAGTAATAACCCCGCTAATAAATTTCTTTTCATAGATATTCTTGTTACATATATTTTATAACTAGCAAACACGATCTTCAAATTATTATATAAACTACGAAATTTAAAGCATAAAACATACACAGGCAATCAATAACAAGAATATTATTGGAAGATCTGACCAACTTATCGAAAGCAGTTTTACACCCTTGTTACTCTTGTATCCAAGCCTGATGATCAATACAACACATATCGTTACTATAAATCCAAATGACATAATATGATTTTAATTTCAATTCATTTCCCTACAATTAAAATACGCGATCAATGTGTTTGTCAGCTTTATTTTATGCAATTAGTAATTCAGAATATCATTTTCATTCTATCAGTAATCTTTGGAACAGTCCGGAATTAATAAATCCGGACTGTTTAATTTATTTCTACTTCACTGTATTTCTGAAAATAAAAAATATGGGTATAACCAACAAAATGCAAATTAAACCATAAATTAAATGATTGAATAGCTCTGAAAAAAGGGCAAAATATATACCCGCAAAGCTTAAGATAATCATAAGAACTCCCCCTATTATGTTTTTTACAGTTCTATCTTTGTTAAACTTCTTTGCACCATATATTGCCGATGAAAATCCAATAATGCCAAAGAATGCCAACGTAACATAGGGATTATTGTTTGAGTAAGCTTTAACTATTGCATAAATAATAACTAAAATTACAAGCGACAATCCTATCAATAATTTATTTTTTTTCGACATACATGATGTTTTAACAATGTTTTAACACACATAATTATATATATAATTCCCAATTTTACTTGTTATTTATTGGTATTGCTGCTGGACAGATGTAGGCACTTAGTATTGCACCGCTAATAATCCCAACA
>JARKQF010000293.1 GCA_029973975.1 Paludibacter sp. | reverse complement strand
AGAAGCGATTGAAAAAGGCGATAAGCTAATGGAAAAGAGCCAATAAACTGATTTGATGATTTATTGATTTGATGATTTGAGATTGACTAAGATTAGCTAAGATTGAATTCCAAATCTTGTGTCTTGACTCTTGGTTCTTAGTTCTATTTTCAATTAATTGGTAATTAGTAATTAGTAATTAGTAATTAGTAATTGGTAATTGGTAATTAGTAATTTATAATTAGTAATTTAGAAATATGACGCTGGAAATTCTCACACCCGAATCTGTTTATTATAAAGGTGATGCAGACTCCGTCACCCTACCAGGTACGTTGGGATCATTCCAGATACTCAACAACCATGCTCCTATTATTTCATCGTTGACAAAAGGAGTGCTTTCCTTCACGGTAAACGGTGAAATCCGGCAGATTGGGGTTTCAGACGGATTAATGGAAATGCACGACAATAAAGTTACGGTTTGTATTGATGAAATTCATTGAGGATGAAAAAACTCACAATATATTTTCTTATCGTTCATACAATCATGCTACTCATCACGGGATTTGGCATTTGGTTTATCCTGAATGAATTCTTTCCCGAAATGATGGTTAACTACTACTTCATTGTTCCTCTCTTTTTCTACCTGATGGGACTTATTTTCATTTTTCAGTTCAAACGCACTCCCGTCAACGAACCCAAAAAGATGGTCAACTTCTATATGCTTATGCGCATGATCAAGATATTCATGTCGGTAATCATCATTCTCATATATTGGTTCTTAGATAAACCACATATCCGCAATTTCGCAATAATCTTTGTCATTTTCTATCTTTTGAACCTGGTATGGGAGACATATATCTACATCAGGATGGAGCTCTATTTTAAATATAAGGATAAACAGCAAAAAAACTCCCAAAAGGATATCGAGCTATGATGAAACGAGCGTTATATATATCAGGTCTGTCAATGCTCCTTTTTCTTATGGTTTCTCCGGTGTGGTCAGCGACTCAGGATGACGCAAAGGAAGGACTGAATGCAAAAGAGTTTATCACGGAACATTTGGCCGACTCTTATGAATGGCAGATCGTGAGTGACGGTAGCAGACACGTCGCTATCCCCCTCCCGATAATATTACATAGTAAAACTTCCGGCTGGCATCTGTTTATATCATCACATTTCCACCACGGAACAAGGTCTTACAAAGGATTTGAGATTGCATCCGAAGGCAAATACAAAGGCAAAATAGTGGAAACCAATGCCGAAGGAAATATCTCACGTCCACTGGATCTTTCAATCACCAAAAATGCCGCT
>JARKQF010000270.1 GCA_029973975.1 Paludibacter sp. | reverse complement strand
ACAAAGAGGCTACAAATCGTTCCTTGATTACTTCCTTGAAATTCGATGATGGTGTTTGAACCGCCGTATACGTGACCCGTACGTACGGTGGTGTGAGAGGCGCACCGGTGGGCTTATGGCTCACCGGCCGTCTACTCGATTGGCGGTAGTTTTTATTTTGCGTTGAATGCTTCCCGGTATTCTTTGCATCTAGAATATTTAAAGTAAAACACATTTCTGCTCAACCAACCTTCATGAAAGTCTGTTAGCGTATCACCTATTTTTAAAGTATCAGTATTATCAATCATATAATTTTGATTGAATTCGGTAGTATCCCTTTTTGTGTGTAATGAGTTCTTCTTCTAAATTCAAAGGTATTCATTTTTTTTGTTTCAATTGAGAATGAATGGCAGCGGAACGAAGGCGTAGCCGAAGTGGAGCTGCCATTCATTCTTCCCAGTGAAATTTGTTTTGTTCATAATCAATCTTAGGGATCTTCCTTTGGTATGCTGATCTGGTCATAGCCACATATCCTAAAAGAAGAATAGTGGCATCTGGCCCTGGTAAAGCGCCGCGCATTCTTGTTGTTCGTTTATAGTCTCTGTTGAGCCGTTCTATCCAGTTGGTAGAATAAAGCATATTATGGGTTCTATAATCATATCCGAGGTAGGTGAAATTTAATTTATAGCGGTTATTTTCTCCCATCCTTTTTATCGACGGATAGTATTTCCCCCATTTACTGCAGAATTCTAGCCATCGTTGATATCCTTTCTCAACGGTATCATTGCGATCTCCAGTTCTCAGCACTTCTTTTAAATCTTCTGCAACCAGCGCTTTGTCTTTAGGCTTAATGTGTTTGTTTACATTGCGTTGCAGATGAATTGCACAAAGTTGAATCTCAGTTTCCGGGAACTGTCTCCATATGGAATCCTCAATAGCAGTAAGGCTGTCACATACAATTAACCCAATCTCTTTGTAACTAATCAGTTTGCCAAAAACACTACGTTATTAACAATTTCGGTGCTTTATAAACGGGTTGAAAGTGATTGTTGGCTGACGAATTGGAAATTCAACGTTTACTAACAAAAAGCTGCTGTGCGCGTTGATAAATAA
>JARKQF010000253.1 GCA_029973975.1 Paludibacter sp. | reverse complement strand
TCATCTTTTGTTCCCTCCTTTTCGGTTAGGAGGAAACAAAAAAAAGCAAGCAATTCGCTACATTATTTAGCAAACTACTTGCTTTAGTAATTTATTGAGTTGTAGGCTATTATGTATTTTTTAACTTCTGCGTTTACGCGTATACGCATAATTGCTGAATTGAGCAAAATAAACCAAGGAATAAATAAAAAAGCATTACTGATCGATGATATTCTCAATCAGTAAGGCTTTTTTGTCCATTTTGGAGCTGTATTTTATTTTTTGAATTCAGAACCGCAATAATTTGTTTCCAGTCTTTTATGGTTGCAGCGTTTTGTTTTGCTATTCGAAGCGCAGTCCTATTATCAAAGAGCTGAACGGTACGTCAAGGATAATGAGAATAAACCTGCTATTCATAAATTGAAGAATAACGAAACGCTAAGCGACGCAGATTGGGACAATCTTGAGCAAATATTCTGGCATGAGGTCGGCACAGAGAAAGAGTATGCTGCAGCAGCTAACGGTGTTTCGCTGGGTCGTTTTATTCGCGGAATCACCGGACTGTCGCAGGAGGCAGCTTTGGCAGCTTTTTCCGGTTTTTTAGATGGTCAATTATTCACCGAACCGCAAATTACATTTGTCTACTATATCGTAGACTGGATCACTCGGTGGGGTACACTGACTCCGGAAGATATGAAAGATGATGAATTTGCTGGCGGAGCAGACATTTTCGAAATTTTCAGTGATAACCTAGAAGCCTTTCGACGCATTAGGTCAACCATCGAAAGTATAAATTCAAATGCTATACGGACGGCTGCATAGACATTATAATCCTGCTTTTTCCTTGACTCCAATTTTGCAACAGATATGTTTGGGTCATTTCATCATCAACTAAGCGCTATCTTAAAGAGATTCAGTATTGAACCAAATATTCGTCCTCTCACAAGTTGACCAACGGAGGTTACTATGAAAATTGACTTAAATTTTCTTCCGTTTGAAACATCAGCATTCACAATGCAGGTGTTTCGCAGAAAATTCAATGGAGAAAGACGCGAAGATGGGTACTTCATTGCGAAGTTGCCAGTAAATACATTGGTGGGAAAAGATGATCCCTATAGCACTTATTGGATTGCTCTATCTCAGTTTGCTGATTCACAGCCTTATACTTTCTGCGCACACGAAAATCCTCGATTAATGACCTCTATCATATGGCATCAATTCAGGGGTTGGATTCATCATCTTGTGTCCAAAGACGTAATAAGAGCTGATGTTATAGACAGATATGAGAAGTTCGTTTCATTTATTATTGAGGATTTGCCAGAGGGTCAAAGGGTCATTAGAGTGTTTCCCTACTATTTAGAAATCACAAAGCAGTATGGGTTACTTTTGGACTTTTCTTTTAGAAAAAAACCATTTGTTCCTTTTAGCAAGAAAATTCAACAGCTTAGCTTCAGTATCGACCGTACCGGAAAGTCGAACGCCAACTCGTACCTCGATAGATTAAATTATATAAGTGCTTTCGTTCAAAACACTTTATTACCACTTGGCTCTATACCGATTGGCGATCAACAGCACCAAATATCTGCACATTTCACGAGTCTTGATTCTCAAGAGCTGAATGGCCGCACCTACATCTTTGGCAACGGTCATGAGGACTATGACAAAATTCGAGGAATCAAGACACAGCCTTACGCACTTCCACCAAAGGAACCGCTGTTTGTCTTTGTATTTAAAAACACCGAAAAGGCTTCTGGAAACGAACTCTTTCGTGCAATGATAGGCAAAGGATACCCTTCCACTTTTTCGGGCATGAAAGAATGGTTTAGCTGCGATATAAATACAAGCAACGTCTTAAGCATCATGATAGATTTTGATTCTGACGCAAACGCTCCTAAAGCACTTTCGTATGGACTCACTGATATATTAGCTAAAAATCCAGATAAGCAAATCATCGGATTATTCATCGATTCATATTCTCATCTTAATAGCCGTTCGGACAATTACACAAGAGCCAAGCAAGTGTTTTTTTTATTGGGCATTCCTTTGCAGGTTGTCCGAAATGACAGAATAATAGCTTCAGATGGTCTGAAGTGGGCCATTTCTGGAATTGGACTTCAGGTTTTCGCTAAACTAGGTGGAATTCCGTGGTTAGTCAAACCGAGTACCAGTAACTGTCTCATTTTTGGTATTGGTAAAGCACACGACATCCAGAAACAACGTGATGGCACAAGCACAGTAAAAAAATTTTTCGCATATTCAGTTTGCTTTGATTCAACAGGAGTTTATAGGTCAATTGGTGTCTTATGCGATACCGACAGCAAAGCGAAATACTATTCCGACTTGGAAAACAACATCATCAACCAAATTGAAGAACGGATCCGCTCTGGCCATATTGTTACTGACTGTGTCATTCATACGCCGTTCCGCATGCGCAACGACGAAATGACAACCATCAAAAAGAGCATCGATGCACTTCAACAGCGGCACAGTGAGATATCCTTTACCGTTATGAGGATTAATGTTAAAAACAGATTTTTCGGTTTTGCACACAATAACCTAAAAATCCCATATGAATCTTCGTATGTGAAATTGTCCGAAAAAGAATATCTCGTTTGGTTTGAAGGGTTGCACCACGGGCGAGAGTATGTCAACAAGCGAATCGCAAACCCCACATACATTGAATTTTTCTATGCAGGAAGCAACTATGCAAAAACAATTCGGTTATTGCAAGATGCAGTGAATCTTGCTGGTGCAAGTTGGAGGGGATTTAACGCAAAGCTTGAACCAATATCGACATTTTATCCCCAACTTATTGCAGGTTTCATTCGTGATTTCCGAAAATTAGATCCTAATCAGGATGTCGGACAAGCTCTTTCACAGTTCGACACCCCCTGGTTTCTGTAGTGTGGAGGTAAGCTAGATGGGACTCATAAAAGCAGATTCAATAATCTTCCTTATCGGTGCTGGCTGTAGCATGGATGCGCAGATTAAAACCTCTGGGCAAATGATGGACGAAATCGAAGGACTCATAAAAACAAACTCAGAATGGATACCGTTTTGCAACTTGTACTACTACGTCAAAAGTGCAATTTTATATGCTGACGGTATTCAAGGAATATTTGACAACAATATAAATATTGAGCGTTTGGTCGGAGTGTTACGTGACCTCAAAAAGAAAGAACGAAATCCAATCTACCCTTTTATTGGCAGTTGGAACGAAAAGCTTATCGAATTGGCAGGCGAAGGTTTTTTGAACATCGATAAGTTTGATAAGCTCCTCAGCAAGAAAATAGTTGATTTTGTCACGCTACATAACAACACCGCATTACGAGTTGCGTATTACAAAAATTTTTATGAGTTTCAACAAAGCATTCAAGCCGCCTTGCGAATCTTTTCTCTTAATTATGACCAATGTTTGGAGAAAGCAAAACCGAGCGGCTATGATTTAGAATGTGGTTTTGGCGAAGATAATAAATGGTCATCCGAACGCTTTTATAATACATCAGAAATAAACGCAGGGATTTATCTCTATAAACTTCATGGTTCGATTGACTGGATACGCGATTCAACAACAGGAATATTGGCCCGTTATGATTCGCCACAAGAAAATGCCGATTTGATTTTTGGCACTGATGCCAAACTTCAATCGGTCGACCCCTTCCTTTTCAATGTTTATGAGCTAAGAAACTATTCATTACTTTGTAAGTTGATTATTGTCATCGGATATAGTTTTAATGACTCACATATCAATGGGCTGCTGGGGCAAGCATTGCGGGCATCGAATCGAAAACTACTTGTTGTAGACTCACGTCTCGATTATACAGAGTCCATTTTAGAAAAATTATCTCTTGATACTGGCCATCAAAATCAGGTTATCTATAGAAACCTAACGGCAAAGCAGTTCTTAGAGTCAGAGCTCATAAAAGAAAAAATCGAGCCCCTAATTCCAGAAGATGATGCAATTTTTCAATAAACGCAAAAGACCCGCAAACCGCTAGGTATTGGGAAGCATAGAGCTTCATTAGTTGATATTGCTTTATTAAACCCCTTCAGTCATAGGTAATACATACAACCATTGTTTATTCCCGACACTATTACGCGAAATTCTTCACATTCGTAATCATTTATTTATTTTGCGAAATAGTACGACCCCCGGGGGTCGAAAAAATCGCCCGAACTGAAGTCCAGGCGAACATAAAACACATATATTCAATTCAGCAAAAAGCTTTGAACCGCTTGGTTTAAGGCTTTTTCCGCTCTATCAACGCGACGCACTCCACGTGTGTTTTGATAGAAAAGTGATACTGATACGCGAAACTAGAGTTTCGCACAAAGGTTCGACCTTTTTTTTGAAAAAGGAAAGGCATCACCGAACAGTGATTCCATTAAACAGTAACTATTACATATAGGGAGGCGCGGTGATTTCAAATTGGCTGTCGCTTGAATGTACCGGTTGCTTAATGAAAAAGGAAATAACGAGGGATGCCATTAGTGTAGCGGCCGAAATAATATAAGCAAGGGAATATGAGCCATACACATCAACCACCCAACCTGCCATCATGGGACCGAAGAAGCCCGCACATCCCCATGAGGTTAAAACAAGGCTATAATTTACACCAAAGTTTCGAATGCCATAATAGTCAGCCGTTATCAAGGGGAACAGCGTGAAGCAGGCGCCGTAACACAGACCTATAAACATCGTTCCTACCGCCAGCAACGTGGGGCTGAGATAGGAAGAGAATAGTATCAGATTAACTCCTTGTAAGAAAAAAACGATTTTCATGGTTTTTACGCGACCGAATTTGTCGGAAATAAGTCCGCTTACTATTCTTCCAGCAGTATTAAACAAAGCCAGTAGACTGACCAGATAAAAGCCGTTATCCCAATCGGCCTGTGTTTTGGCAATGGTGGTCAGATGGCCTATAATCATAAGCCCCGCCGATGCTGCAAAGAAGAACATAAGCCACAATTTATAAAACGTAGTTGTTTTCAGCATTTCGTGCCAGTCAAAATCATTTGACCGAAACTTCGGCGACAAACCTGGAGAGTGCTTGGTTTTTGTTGGTGGAAACTCATACTCATCGGGCGGGTTGCTCAAAAATTGGGCCGAGACAAAAATTATTGGTACCAGCCCAAATGCCAGCAGCAAAAATGTTTTAGAAATACCAAAGTTGGCAAGCGTCCAGTTTATAACTAGTGACAATAAAACAGCAGCCATACCGATAGCACCCATTACAGTTCCAGCAACAAGTCCTCTCCTCTCAGGAGGAAACCATTTCATACTTGCCGGAAGCGTTGCGGCGTTGCACATGGAATAGCCCATACTAACCACAAAGCCGTAGCTGATTGTTAACATCATGGGATCAGTTGAATATACACAGGCAATTAGGCCACTTCCTAATGCCAAGCCACCAATGCTGGCAATAAGTCGAGGCCCAAATTTATCTTGCAATTTTCCGGCAAAGATTGCATAAAACGCATATACAGCTGAATAAAACATATAGGGGAGAGAAGCATCAACATTAGTCCAATGCCAGTCAGTGACTAACGCCTTTTTGATTACGCTCCACGAATAGTTGAGTCCCATGGTCAAGTTAATGGCGATGGCACCCACCAATACGGACCAAGCTTTAGATTTCATATCTTTACTTGTTTGCATTCAACTACCTTCAATAATTGCAATCTCTTTGAAACACTCATAGGCACCTGGTCTGGAGAAGTCCAGTTGGACCTGTTGGCTGTACGCCCAGGCATCAAGTGCCTTGGAGATGAATTCCGGCCCGTTGTCGACCTTAATCACATAGTTCCAAATGATATTCTGGTTTCTCACAAGTGTTGCATTTGAAAATTGCAATGAACCATCCGCAAAAGACTAGCCATTTAACTGATAATACATCGTCCCGGCGGTGGTGGTGCGCTGTATCTGCCCCGTGTTAAAAAGATATTCCAGATGCGCTGCGGCTTCACCGGTAGCAAACCATTTTTGCGCCTTCGGAAACTCCTGCCAGTTCTTGGCTCGGATTTCCCAATGCATCAGTGCTGCCACCTGGCTCGCGTTTTTCTTTTCATCGCCGAGGATGTGCATGATTTCAGCCAATCGTTTTTCATGGTGTCCGATCAACTGGTTGATGCGGGTTTTATGGTCACGGACAATCTCGCGATGGGCCGTGAACAGCCAATCGATCTGCATCGCTTCCACCTTGCGCAGGCTGGAGAAATATTGCGCCAGGGAATCCTGTTCAAAGTCCCAAAAAGTGATATTGGGAGTTATGGAGGCCAGGATATGATCACCGCAGAAAAACAGCTGATGCTTCGCCTCGTATAGGCCGATCTGACCGGGAGTATGACCAGGGATATCGACGATTGAAAACGTGTAATCCCCATAACGCAATTGATCACCTTCGGACAGGGGAATGCAATTAGCCAGTGGCAGGGGCCGGTACCGATATCCCGGATGGTCGTTCACCGTGATGTTATATTCATCTAAGCCAAACAGGGTAGCGATTTCTCCCATCCAGTTCCAAGATTTGGCGCCATTCATTTTGCGGATCGCGATACTTTCCTTGGCTCCGGCATAAATCCTGGCTCCCTTTTGTTCCAGCAGACTGGCCAGACCGGTATGGTCTGAATGCAAATGGGTCAACAAAACATCGGTCTTGGTAAGATCCAGGCCCAGTTCGGCGAGGCCGCTGAATAGAGCCTCTTCGCATTCGGGCTGATTAAAGCCGGTATCGATGATCAGGTTGCGGTCGGGGGACACCACAATATAGCTATTGAGTGTTTTTAACGGATTCCTGGGTAAGGGTATCTTGTTGCAGTATATATTGGGGTACACTAGCTCTAACATTCACTTCATCTCCTTATATACTTATTCCGGGATCAACAGGGAAACCTGTTTATCTTCTCCGGTTGCCTCCCAGTGAACAATCGGAGATACTTGTAGCAGAGGACAGAGGAGATCGTCTTCTCTCCTTGAAGCTAGACTTCGCGAGATAG
>JARKQF010000236.1 GCA_029973975.1 Paludibacter sp. | reverse complement strand
CTCATCAACCAGCAAACCCAATGTACATTTTTGCCGGCAAACATATTCATCAATCAGGAATTTCAACAATTGAGAACCAATTCCCTTTCCCTGCATGCCGGGATCTACTCCAAGGGTATCAATATAATACTCTCCCGGTTGAGTTTCATCTTCGGGATTGAAATCTTTATTAAAATGTTTTCGTACATATTTTATTACCGGTTCACGTAATTGCTGTAACTGCGCTCCATCATACAAATTAACGGCCGCGATAATGCTGCCTGCATCTTCTATAACCCAGCAATTCTGAAACGAATACTGGTTGTTTTCATTCCGGACAAAATAACGCATAAATCCCAGGGCTCGCTGATAATCATTACAACCGAGAAACTTATATACGATATCCTCCATGGCAAGCAATAAATAAACTGCAATGGCTTCTGAATCACCGGATGTTGCTTTTCTGATCATGGGAACTAAAATAAAAATCCTATAGTCAGGGTGGCTAAATCAACTTTTTGTTTTCCATCTATATCCTCCGAGTCAGAACCTACCATCACTCTACCATCCAAATCAAGTTTTCCCAAACCGTAATAATTGAAAGAAACCGAAGTATATTTATCTATTAAAATTCCACAACCGACTCTAAAACCAGCACCATAAGCAGTATCAATCAGTGTTACTAGTGTTTGACCATTCGCTTTCAAAAACATGTCTGTCATTTTAAAGAAATTAATTGTCAGTCCTCCTTTTGCAAACAACCCAATCTTATCATTAGCCTGATATGTATAGCTTAATCCTCCTGAAAACGGGATGTTGAAATACTTGGGATAAATTATCTCAGATACATTCAAACCTAAATCTTCATACGAGGTTTTAATTTTATTCATAACGTCCTGTTGCAGATTATTGTAATGAAAATCAACTCCTCCAAATAGACCTAAACCCTTATCCGACAACAGATAATTATATTCAACTCCAATATTCAATCCAAGAGCTGCCATACCTGCGTCTTCATCTGTAATATCATCTGATGCAAAATCGGACATGGGAAGACTTGTACCAGCATGTATTGAAAATCTGCCTTGTGCAAAAGCTTGAAAAGAAATGTGAGCTAAGCATAAAACCAGCAAAATAACTGTGATTTTTCTCATATTCAATTATTTTTTGTTGTTTCGCAAATTAAAAGATGTATCTGTGTTATTTCGTTAAACAATTTCCGTAAACCGGATAATCTTTATCGCTGTATGTTACAGGCAATCTGACCATCATGCTATCTATCAGGATGTTGTTATGATATATTGCACTTGTATAAACATTAAAGTTATTTTGTGACAGAGATCTGATAAATGCTCCTTCAATTATACCTGACTCCTTAAACCCGTTGATTCCTGTATCAAATTCTTCAAAGTATTCATTTACATGAGTCTTATTGCCATCCCCACTTTCAATCTCACCGTTAATACTAACTAAATTATTATTTGAATCAAAGAAAAAAGTCCTTGTTATAGAACTTCTTGTTCCATTGTATGAAACACTTTTATTCAAAAGACCCGATTCTGAATAAAAATAGGTTGTTGTATCTTTCGTATTGCAATTAATTTTCTTTATAATACGACCTTGATCATCGAGAGTCAACTGTACTGTATCAGGAGTGTATGATATCTCACTACTATTAATTTTCCGAATTATTTCAACTGAATTGCCTTCATAAAAATATTCGTGGTAACTATCAATGGAAGTATTTTCACTAAAACCTTCAACTGCCGACATAGGAAGCCAAACTGAGTTTTTATGAGTTACTTTCGACACTTTTCCATTTTTGTATTCAATAACGCAACAATGAATAGTACTGGAATTACTTGAAAATGTTTTATAAAGACCTGACTGAGCATAACCGGAAACATACTCTTTCAGCCGAAATCTTGAATCCACAGCATTCTCGTCTGTACAACCTGAGAAAAATAAATTCCCCACAATAATTATTGACAAAAAAAAATTTCTCATATTTTAATCTTTTTGCTGCAACATATATGAGTATTATGCAAATAATCATGCATAAATATTAGCAGTTCAAAGGTAAAAACTTAATTTGAAACTGCTAACAATTATGGTATTTTTTTATATGGTAATTAAACATTTCATTTATGAACCCCAAAACATTAACATTCAAAATGCTATTTTTGCAATCCCGACATTGCAAAATACAAAAAAATATAGTACATTTGCGGCAAATTAATCCCATGAAGTCGTTTTACAATACACATCTCGATTTAGTGGCAAATGTGCATGCACCGGTCAGGCGTCTGTTAATGGACGAAATCGACTGGTCGCACCGTCTCATCGGGATTAAGGGCAGTCGTGGCGTAGGAAAAACCACTTTCCTGCTGCAATACGCCAAAGAGCGATTTGGCAACGATAAAAAATGCCTCTACATAAATTTTAATAACCTGTATTTTACAGAACACAGTTTGGTGGAATTTGCAGGAAAGTTCTACGAACAGGGAGGCAGAACACTGTTAATCGATCAGACTTTCAAGTACGAAAACTGGTCACAGGAATTACGGATTTGTTACGATTCCTACCCCGAATTGCAAATTATTTTCTCTGGTTCTTCGGTGATGCGTCTGATTGAAGACAATAAGGACATTCAGGACATCGTGTCACTGTATAACCTCAGGGGCTTTTCTTTCAGGGAATTTATCAACCTGAAAACAGGGCTGAACCTGCCACCTTATTCACTGGATAACATTCTGAACGATCAGGCCGGAATTGTCAGAGCCATCAGGGGAAAAGTCAATCCGATGAGCTTTTTTCAGGATTACCTGATATACGGGTATTATCCGTTCTTTCTGGAAGACAGGAATTACTCGGAAAACCTGCTGAAAACGATGAACATGATGATGGAAGTGGACATTTTGCTTATCAAGCAAATTGACCTGAAATATCTGTCGAAAATCAGACGGTTGTTGTACTTGATCATGAACAACACCCCGGGACCGGCTAACATCAGTCAGCTTGCCGTAGAAATCAACACCTCGCGCGCTACTATCATGAATTATATTAAATATTTAAAAGATGCGCGTTTGCTGAATACTCTTTACGTGGATGGTGAAGATTACCCGAAAAAACCGAAACAACTTTATGTACACAACACCAACCTGATGCATGCTGTTTTTCCTGATAAAATAAATCAGGATGCTGAAAGAAAAACTTTTCTGTACAATGCTTTACATGCTAAACATAAAGTAAATACAGGCAGACACCACAGTGATTTTTGTGTTGATAAAAAAATCAACTTCAAATACGATACGAAAACGACCAACCGGCATGGTTCTAAAATTTACTTTGCAGTGGACGCAACTGAAATTAGCAATAAAAACGAAATACCGCTTTGGTTGTTCGGTTTTCTGTACTAATCTGAAGATTTAAACTAACAAAATAATTATTTTACAAGATGGCTAAACAAAAAAAATTCTTAACCTGTGACGGAAATCAGGCTGCTGCACACATCGCTTACATGTTCAGCGAAGTAGCCGCGATTTACCCCATCACACCTTCGTCAACTATGGCTGAATATGTTGATGAATGGGCTGCCAAAGGCCGAAAAAACATGTTCGGCGAAACCGTACAAGTGCAGGAAATGCAATCCGAAGGGGGTGCTGCTGCTGCCATGCACGGTGCCTTGCAGGCCGGAGCGCTGACTTCTACCTTCACTGCTTCTCAGGGTCTGTTACTGATGATTCCGAATATGTATAAAGTTGCCGGCGAACTGTTGCCTGGTGTATATCACGTTTCGGCTCGTGCTCTTGCTTCTCATGCTCTTTCTATCTTTGGCGACCATCAGGATGTGATGGCTGTTCGTCAAACCGGTTGCGCCATGTTTGCCACCGGTTCCGTACAGGAAGTGATGGATATGGCTGCTGTTGCACATTTGGCTTCTATCAAATCACGCATTCCTTTCGTACACTTCTTTGATGGCTTCCGTACCTCACACGAAATTCAGAAAATTGAAGAAATCGATCAGGATGCAGTAACAAAACTGATTGATCAGGATGCACTGGCTGCTTTCCGTAGTCGTGCCCTGAACTCTGAAAGTCCTGTGGTTCGCGGTACTGCCCAGAATCCGGACATCTACTTCCAGGCTCGCGAAGCTTGTAATCCGTTCTACGATGCTGTTCCGGGAATTGTTGAATACTACTTAGACGAGCTGGCAAAAATCACTGGTCGTAAATATGGCTTATTCGATTATTACGGAGATCCGGAAGCAGACCGCGTGGTAATTGCCATGGGTTCTGCAACTGAGGCTATCCGTGAAGGAATTGATTACCTGAGGGCAAAAGGTGAAAAAGTAGGTTTGATTTCTGTTCACCTCTATCGTCCGTTCTCAGCTAAACATTTCTTATCGGTATTACCAAAATCGGCTAAACGTATTTGTGTACTCGACCGTACTAAAGAACCGGGAGCCGGTGGTGAACCGTTATATTTAGATGTAAAAGATGTACTTTATGGTGCTGAAAACCAACCGTTGGTTGTGGGTGGTCGTTATGGCCTGTCTTCGAAAGACTTTACACCGGCTCAGGTATTATCGGTATTCGAAAACCTGGCATTGCCTTCTCCAAGAAATCAATTCACGGTAGGTATCGTGGATGACGTAACTTTCACTTCTCTACCAATGAAAGAAGAAATTCCGATGGGTAGCGAAGGTATTTACGAAGCTAAATTCTACGGTTTGGGTGCTGACGGTACAGTGGGTGCAAACAAAAACTCTATCAAAATCATTGGAGATAATACTGATAAATACTGTCAGGCTTATTTCGCCTACGACTCAAAAAAATCAGGTGGTTTTACCTGCTCACACCTGCGTTTCGGGGATAGTCCTATCCGTTCGACTTACCTGGTAACTACGCCCGACTTTGTGGCTTGCCATGTACAGGCTTACCTGCGTTTGTACGATGTAACCAAAGGTTTGAAAAAGAATGGTACATTCTTGTTAAATACTGTTTGGACTGCTGAAGAAGTAAAAAATAATCTTCCGGTTAATGTAAAAAAGTATTTAGCTAAAAATAACATCAAACTCTTTATCATCAACGCGACCAACATAGCGCATGAAATAGGTTTGGGACACCGTACCAACACCATTTTGCAATCAGCTTTCTTCAAAATCACCAACGTAATTCCTTACGAGCTGGCTGTTAAAGAAATGAAGAATGCCATCGTGAAATCTTATGGTAAAAAAGGAGAAAAGGTAATCAACATGAACTATGCAGCCGTTGACCGCGGAGGTGAGTACATTCAGGTTGAGATTCCTGCTGACTGGGTAAATCTGGTTGATGAAAACGACGTTATCGACAGCAATATCCCTGATTTTATAAAAAATATCGTTGTTCCGGTAAACAAACAGGCTGGCGATGATCTTCCTGTTTCTGTATTCAAAGGCCGTGAAGATGGAACCTGGATTCAGGGAACTACCAAATACGAGAAACGTGGTGTCGCAGCTACTGTTCCGGTTTGGGAAATGGAGAACTGTATTCAGTGTAACCAATGTGCCTATGTTTGTCCGCACGCCGCTATCCGTCCGTTTATCTTAGATGAGACCGAACAGGCCAATGCTCCTTTCGCCAGTCTGAAAGCCAACGGAAAACAATTTGCCGGTATGACTTATCGCATTCAGGTTGATGTGCTCGACTGTATGGGCTGCGACAACTGCGCTGAGGTTTGTCCGGGCAACAAAAATGGCAAAGCACTGAAAATGGTACCCATCGAAACACAATACGAAAATCAGGATAACTGGGATTTCTGTGTGGAAAATGTGAAAACCAAACAACATTTGGTAGACGTAAAAGCCAACGTTAAGAATTCTCAGCTGGCAACACCGCTGTTTGAATTCTCCGGCGCGTGCGCAGGTTGTGGTGAAACTCCGTATGTAAAACTGGTTTCTCAGTTGTTCGGTGAGCGTCAGATTGTGGCTAATGCAACCGGATGTTCTTCAATCTACTCTGCATCAGCTCCTTCTACTCCATATACTACCAACGATGAAGGTCGCGGACCAGCATGGGCAAACTCCTTATTCGAGGACAATGCTGAGTTTGGTTTGGGTATGTTATTCGCGAACGAACAAATGCGTGATCGCATCGAGCGTCTGATGACTGCTGCTATCAACGATAACTGTTGTTCTGATGAACTGAAAGGCTTGTTCGCCGAATGGATTGAAAACAAAAATGATGGTGACAAAACACTGGAACTTGCAGCGAAAATCAAACCACTTGTAAAAGAAGGTAAATGCGAATACTGCAAGGAAATCAACGGATTATCAAAATATCTGGTAAAACAGTCACAATGGATTATTGGTGGTGACGGCTGGGCCTACGACATCGGTTTCGGCGGATTAGACCACGTACTTGCCTCCGGCAAAAATGTGAACATTTTGGTGTTGGATACCGAAGTTTATTCAAACACAGGTGGACAGGCATCTAAATCGACTCCGGTTGGTGCGGTTGCTAAATTTGCCGCATCAGGAAAACGCGTTCGTAAGAAAGACCTGGGTATGATTGCCGCCACTTACGGATATGTATATGTAGCTCAAATCGCGCTGGGAGCTAATCAGGCTCAGGCACTGAAAGCCATTCGCGAAGCAGAAGCATACGACGGACCATCTGTAATCATCGCTTACTCGCCTTGTATCAGTCACGGACTGGTTGCCGGTATGGGTAGTTCAAACGGTGAACAACAGGAAAAAGCTGTAAAATCAGGATACTGGCATCTGTATCGTTACAATCCGACTTTGGAAGAAGAAGGCAAAAACCCGATGCAGCTGGATTCAAAAGAACCGCAATGGGAAATGTTCCAGGACTTCCTCCGCAGTGAAGTACGCTACACCTCTCTGTTAAAACAGTTCCCTGAAGCAGCCAAAGAATTATTCCTCGCAGCCGAAGACAATGCCAAATGGCGCTACGCTTGGTACAAACGCATGAGCGAACAGCATTTTGCAGCACCGGTAGAGGCGTAAATAACCCTTTATATAATTGAAAAGCTCCGCCTTCGAATGAAGACGGAGCTTTTTTTGTGCGTTCATATCCCAGAACGATGCCATGGGCTCCTACTCCCAAATTACATCCTTCAATACCCCCAGATACTCATGCGCCGTCATATCAATCTTAGTCGGTACAACAGACACATAATCATTGGCCAGTGCCCACTCGTCGGTGTCCTGTGCTTCGGGCTCATGATTGTCGAAATAACCGGTTAGCCAATAGTAGTTGCGACCATGCGGGTCGGTAGCCATGGCAAATTCTTTGGTCCAGTGTCCTTCGCACTGACGGGCAATTTTCACTCCCTTAATAGCAGCTTTGGGTGCGTTAACATTCAGACATATCCCATAAGGCAACCCATTTTTCAGTATCTGTCGGGCTATTTGCAGTATATAAGGTTCAAAATCAGAGAAATCAGCATCCGGGTCGAAATTGGAGATAGAATAACCTATCGAAGGTATGGCATTTTCACAAGCCTCCAACACAGCTCCCATCGTTCCGGAATAAATAACATTGATAGCCGCATTAGAACCGTGATTGATGCCGGATACAACTAAATCGGGCTTCCGGTGTAACACCTCATTCAGGGCCAGTTTGACACAATCCGTCGGGGTACCGTTACAAGAATATCGAATCAGTCCGGGCTTTTCTTCCAGCTTTTTGAAGCGAATCGGGTGATTTACCGTGAGTGCATTCGATTGACCGGAACGGGGTCCATCAGGCGCCATCACTACAACATCGCCAATCTCCATCATCAACTTTGTTAATACATTAATACCTTTGGCTGTATCGCCATCATCATTCGTAACTAAAATCAACGGTTTTTTTTGTGACATGTTATTATATATAATTTTCTGTTTTACAATACTACATTTCAAGATATTCGAGACTGAAATCTTTTCCATCAAATACTCCGTAAGAAAAGATACTAACAAAATCTCCAAGGATGATAACATGGGCATCGTTTCTCAATTTCAAATTGAGATCGATGTGCCGGTGACCAAATACAAAATAATCGATGTGTGGCTCTGACCGATAGTTCTTAGCGAAAACAACCAATTCCTCTTTATCTTCTCCCTGATAGCTGTTGTCTTCATCCGTAATTTTTTCCCGATTCAATTTCGACCAGGTATAACCGAGAGTTTGGCCAATCCGTGGTGGCACCCATCCAAACAGCTTCTGCGTAAACTTACTGTGAAACATGCGTCTCAGCAAATTGAATTTCATATCTGATGTCACTAAACCATCGCCGTGAGCCAGAAAGAAGTTTTTTCCGCTGTGTTCTACAATTAACGGTTCATAATGCACCTTAAGTCCAATCTCTTTTTCTAAATAGTCAAATGTCCACAAATCGTGGTTACCGATAAAAAAATGAATTTCAATACCGGCATCAGTCATCTCGGCCAACTTACCAAGCAACCTGACAAAGCCTTTAGGTACCACGGTTTTATATTCATACCAAAAATCGAAGATATCACCCAACAAGTAGATTTTTTCTGCGTCCTTTTTAACCATATCAAGCCAGCGCACCAATTTCAATTCGTGCGAACGGGGATCTTTTTCAAGTAAAGAACCAAGATGGGCATCCGAAACAAAGTAGATCATGGGCGCCTTTTATTATAAAAATCCAAGTTCAAGTTGCGCTTCTTCCGACATCATGTCTTTATCCCAGGGCGGATCGAATACAATCTCCACATCGACACTCTTTACACCTTCCACACTCGCGGTTTTCATGCGAACATCCTCCACGATGAAATCCACAGCCGGACAATTCGGAGCAGTCAGGGTCATTTCAATTACCAGATGACCATCATCATTCAGGTCAATCTTGTAAATCAATCCGAGATCATAGATATTCACGGGTATTTCCGGATCGTACACTGTTTTCAGCATGCGTACGATATTTTCTTCTACAGTCAAAAACTCATTGGTATCACTCATATTTTTATTTTTTACGTTAGCGGTGTCTCATAGGTACTCAAACAACTGGGAACTGAAATAGTTTATGAATTCATCACCAGTTTATCAAACTCAGGAACGGCTGAAACTAATTTTCCGTTCACTGTCACCACCGCATCCACACGGGCTTTCAGACTCAGTTTCATATCAGTTTTACGATAGATTGCCTGATGAAACACATATTTTAC
>JARKQF010000170.1 GCA_029973975.1 Paludibacter sp. | reverse complement strand
ATCTTCTTCAGGGTAGGCAAAGCTGCCCGGATACGGTTGTCGTCGGTAATCTGGAAGTTCTCGTCGACAGGAACGTTGAAGTCCACACGGACGAAGGCCTTTTTGCCTGCGAAATTAAATTTGTCGATAGTTTGCATAATTATTTTAATTTGTTTTAAATTCGTATTTCACCTTTTTCAATTCCTGATTGGCTTCCACGATTTTCTTTTTCAGATTTTCTTTGTAAGCAATCAGTTTCTCCTGCAAGACCACATCCCCCGTAGCCATCATTTGCACAGCAAGGATAGCAGCATTTTGTGCGCCGTTGATGCCAACTGTTGCTACCGGAATCCCCGGAGGCATCTGCACAATGGCAAGGAGCGCATCCATACCATCCAAACTTGCATTGATGGGTACACCGATAACCGGAATAGTAGTCATAGAAGCAATAACTCCGGGCAAGTGCGCAGCCATACCAGCTGCGGCGATAATAACCTGAATGCCGTTTTCACGGGCTTTGGTTGCAAAAGCCTCCACTTCTTTAGGTGTTCTGTGTGCAGACAAAGCGTTGATTTCAAACGGAATATGAAATTCATTTAACAAAGCAGCAGCCTTTTCCATCACCGGTAGGTCAGATGTGCTGCCCATAATAATACTTACTTTTGGAGTCATAAATATAGTTTTGAATTGTTATTGTCTGATGTCTGATGTCTAACGTCTAATGTATACGGTCAGATGTACGTTTTCCGCTTTCCGCTTTCAGTTATTCGCTATTCGCTAAACATCTTACCCAACTAATGCTGCATAATCATCAGCAGATAGCAGGTTGTTGAGTTGTGCCGCGTCAGCAATTGCCAGTTTAACCATCCAGCCTGCTCCGTATGGATCGTTGTTGACCAATTCAGGTTCATTCTCCAACGTGCTGTTTAGTTCCAGAACTTTGCCGGAAACAGGCATAAATAACTCAGATACAGTCTTAACAGCTTCCACAGTTCCGAAAACATCACCTTCAGCCAGTGTTTCGCCAATCGTTTCAATTTCAATGTAAACGATTTCACCCAGTTCGTTTTGAGCATAATCAGTGATGCCCACATACGCTACTTCACCTTCCACACGAATCCATTCGTGTTCTTTGGTGTACTTTAATTCAGCCGGAATATTCATGATAATTGTTTTTATGTTGTTATTAAAATGATACCTTACAAAACAAGGGAAAATGATCAGAACCTTGTGCCTTGTTATCGAGTTTAAAAGATTTGATTTCCAGGGCTTCGTCATGCAAAATATGATCAATTCTGAATTTCAGAACAGAGTCACTGAATGTCCATCCCAGTCCGAATCCATTGTCGACAAATGCATCCTGCATTTTTCCCCTTATAGTTGAATAGGTATAAGAGCCGGGCAGATCGTTAAAATCTCCAACAACCATAACCGGATAAGGTGATTTGGCGATTTCTTCTTCCACCATATCCGCCTGTTTTGCTCTGATCCGGTATGCACTACCCAGTTTTCTTGAGAAATGCATGGTTGTACCTTTTATATTTTCGGTGTCAAAATTATCTTTCAGTCTGACTGCCATTACCTTATCGTTTTCTGTGATTTTATTGGATTCCAGGTGGCAATTAAAAATACGGACTATTTTTCCATTGATATCGATGTCGGAGATAATCGTTGTGTTGTAGTTGGATTGATATTCAACTATTGATTTTGTTACAATCGGATATTTGGAAAAAGTAGCATTGCCAAAAAATGACCAACCTGTATTTACCTTAAAATAAATGTGATGATAAGGGTATTTATTCAGAATCTGGAGTAAGTCTTCTTCAGTCAGATGTTTTTTGTTGAAACTAACAGAGTATTCCTGGATACAAAGTATGTCCGGATCTTTCTCGAGCATATACTGTATAACCGGATTGGGATCTTCTTCCGTATGTTTAACCATCATGGCGTTTGCATAGGTGTTGTAGGTCATCAGTGAGAACGAATATTCCCCTTCATAATTTCCGGTGTTTTTGAAGTTAACAGGGAAGGTGTTTTTTACGATACTCCAGCACAGCAAAATAACAGACAAAGAAATCAGAAAATGCCATTTTTTGAAAGCAACCCAGAAAAATATAAAAAAGATGTTTAATGGAATAAGAGCTGGTAATAAAAGAGTTGTGTAGGCCGGTATCAGTAACTTTTCCGGACTTACCCGGGAGGCTATAAACGCCATGACCATGAGTGCGGCTACAGCGAGATTTGCTGTAATGAATATTAACTTTATCAGTCCTTTGCCCAGGTTCATAGATGCTTAACTGTTGAGTATGGTGGAATTCATCCTTTGCCTTGTTCGAATAACTTTCTCTTTTCTTCTGATGTCAGACTTCCGTAACCAGATGTTTTTATTTTGTCCAGAATACGATCGATTTCTTCCATGTTTTTAGCTTTGGTCATGTTATACTCGGCGTCCGACATTTTTTTGCCGGATGCAGCTGTGTGTTTCACTTTTAACTTGCGGGTTTTAAAGAGATTAGACAGCTTGTCCATGAGCTTGTTGAAAGATTTTGTATGATCCTTTCCGCGTCGCAAAGATACAATAAAAAAATAACCGTACAAAGCGCCGCCCAAATGTGCCAGTTCACCTCCGGCGTTACTCGAGGTGATGCCAAAAAAGCTGATTAATACAGCTGCGATAGCGATGTATTTCAATTTTACAGTCCCAATCAGTAAAAACCTCATTTCCATATTGGGAGCCTGAAATGCGGTGGCAACGATAATGGCCATGATAGAACCGGATGCGCCCATCAGTATACTGATATCTGCCATTTGCGAGAACAGTGGAAAAACATTATAGGCGATGATATAAGTAAGTCCGGCAACCAATCCGCCAAAGAAGTACAATCCGAATAACTGTTTCTCGGTAAAAAACATCAGGAATAACTTCCCGAACCAATACAGGGCAAACATGTTAAACAAAATGTGAAAGAAATCCTTGTGCAGAAACATGTAAGTCACCAATGTCCAGGGTTTGAACAACAAGGTGCTGAAATTGGACGGCAATGCAAGAAAAGGAAAGATGAAATCACCCTGCAAGGTAAAAAGTTTCATCACAATCAGGAAGATCTGTAGCATCAAATACAGGGCTACGTTCAAGTATATCAGCTTGGTAACGGCATTTCCCTGCCGGTAGGTTTGTTTCAGATTTTCTATCAGGTTCATAATTGTAATGCTAAAATTAGAAACGATAAGGTCTTTTCTTCCAGATCAATATCAGGATGATACCAAACAGCATCCCCCCGAGGTGAGCAAAGTGCGCTACGCTGTCGCCCGAGAAATTGGCAACCCCAAGAAACAATTCAGCAACCCCATAAATCAGCACGAAGATACGGGCTTTGATGGGAACCGGGAAGAACAGCATCATCAGTTTAACATCCGGAAAGAGCCAGCCGAAGGCCAGTAACAGACCGAAAACAGAGCCGGAAGCACCAACAGTAACCGGCAGATTCAGGAACATGCGTTTGAGCTCGATCAGATCGGCAGCTTTAAAATGAGTCAGACTGCTTAACCTGAAATACTTTTCCAGTACATGCTGATAGTTTAACAAATGCTCCCCCGAATTCGCAGTAATTGCTTCGTTCATGGCCATTACTACCTGATGGTATTCCACTGTCCAAAAAATCTGTTGTACAACTCCGGCACCTATACCTGTTATCAGATAATATATAAGAAAGCGCTTAGGTCCCCAGAAGTTTTCGAGCACACCGCCAAACATATACAGAGCGAACATATTAAAAAAGAGGTGACCAAAACCACCATGCATAAACATATAGGTAATCAGTTGCACCAGGTTGAATTTATCAGAAGCCCAATAATGCATACCGAGGACGTCGGTCAGATCAAGTGCGATACCCCAGCGGCGAAATATACCCGGGGATAATAATGTGGCCAGCCAAAGAATCGCGTTGATGGCAATCAGATTCTTTACTACAGGCGGTATAGAGCTTAGAAAAGACGGACGGTAATTATTCATTTTGTGCGCTTAAATAGATAAAATTCTGTACAAAAATAATCAAAATATCACCAAAAATATGTTTTCTAACATCTTTTTTGAATTAATGAAAAAAAATGCATTAATTTTTGCAGAAAATGTTTGTTTTTACGAATCAATCTATTACATTTGCTGTCTGATAAACAATTTACTTGTGTCTAATCTATTTAAAATTAATCCAAATTATGAACAAAGCAGAATTAATCAATGCTATTGCTGCTGAAGCAGGTTTAAGCAAAGTTGACGCTAAAAAAGCACTTGATGCTACAGTTAAAGCCGTATCTAACGCATTAGTTGCAGGTGATAAGGTAAGTTTAATCGGTTTTGGAACATTCTCTGTTGCTGCACGTAGTGCTCGTCAGGGTATCAATCCTAAAACTAAAAAACCTATTAAAATCGCTGCTAAAAAAGTTGCTAAATTTAAAGCTGGTGCTGAGCTTGCTGCTGCCGTTAACTAATTACGCTTTAGGTTTATCTTGCTAAAGGAATATGAGGCTTCATATTCCTTTTTTTGCGTTTAAATTCTGTAAGTATTCCTTTTTTAAAGCTAAGTTGATTTTATACTTTGCTATGCTCAAAATGAAAGTGAAAACCAGATAGAGATAACCTTATTTACACCTTATTTTCTGACTAAACAACCTTAGTAGCAAATGAATACCTCAGCGAACCTAACCTTATTACCTTATTTTGATAATTTTCTGAAATAAGGTAATAAGGTCAGAGGAGGCATGTGAATATAATCTTTACTACTAAGGTTGTTTAGTCAGAAAATAAGGTGTAAATAAGGTTTTGATTGTGAGGGTTGAACATCAGCTACTAAGGTTGTTTAGTCAGAAAATAAGGTTGAAAATAAGGTTGTTTAACATGTTAGTAATATGAAAAATCAAAATAAATCACATGATTATTTTACTATCCCCGGCAAAAATCCAAAACTTCAACAAGCAGGTTGTAACATCGAAGTTCAGTATTCCGCAATTCCTGAAAGAAGCAAGTGAACTTGTTGAACTGATGCGGCAACTCTCACAACAGGAAATTACCCGTTTGCTGGAAATTAATGTACAGTTAACGCATCTAAATTTGGATCGCTACATTCGTTGGCAACTGCCATTTACGCCGGATAATGCCAAACAGGCTGTTTTTGTCTTCGACGGGGAAGTGTATCGCGGACTGGATGCATCTACGCTATCGCCGGAGGAAACCGATTATATGCAGCAGCACCTGAGACTTTTTTCGGGATTGTATGGCGTGCTGAAACCGTTGGACCTGATGCAGCCTTACCGGCTGGATGTGAGCTCAAAATTGCATAATCATACAGGAAAAGATTTGTATCCTTTTTGGAAAAAGAAGGTGACGGAAAGTATTGCCAACGATCTGAAAGCTTCCGGAGAACCACCGTTGTTACTCAACCTGGCTTCTTCAGAATATGCGAAAGTGATCGATCTGAAAAGCAGTAAGATGCGCATGATAAGTGTGGAGTTTTTTGAATACCAGGATGATAAATTAAAGCAAATCGTAGTTTATACAAAAAAAGCCAGGGGAATGATGACTCGTTATGTTATTCAGAACCGGATTGATAATGAAGAAGACCTCAAAGGCTTTCATGATGGTGGATACTGGTTTAACGAGCAATTGTCATCCAAAGATAAATTGGTCTTTGTACGATAATTGCATGTTTTTTATATCAATTAATGATTGTTTTCATTTTATCCGTGAATATTTTTCTAACTTTGCGGGGCTAATCCACATTAGTCACATTAGAAAACAGGAATTATGAAATGATCTTAACATTGTTTTTATACTTAAAAGGTTTATTGTAAAAAAGCTTATATGTTTCTTTTATGACTTATGTGGTTAATTATTAGAGAATTGGAATGTTTAAATATATAAAATATATGAAAAAGTTAAGTCTTATCCTTTTCGGATTTATCCTCACGAGCGCATTGTTTGCTCAAACAGCCAACATTTCTTTTGAAAAATCAACACACGATTTCGGTAAAATCAAGGAAAAAGATGGTATCGCCACCGTTGTATTCACTTTTAAAAATACCGGTGATGCGCCGCTTGTAATCAACAGAGTACAGGCATCCTGTGGTTGCACAACACCATCCTGGACGAAAGAACCGATTTTGCCGGGAAAAACCGGAAACGTGACAGCTGCCTATAATCCGGCCAATCGTCCGGGAACTTTCATTAAATCGATTTCTGTATTCAGCAATGCAGGTACCCAACCTGTGTTACTCACCATCAAGGGTGATGTGATTCCAAAACCTGCTGTTGAAAGATAAACTCCTGCATGGACAAGCATCACAAGCATCCTGAAAATGATCCTGCATACAAGGGGCTGACTGTCAACGAAGGGGTCAAAGAGGCGCCGACAGTAAATCCTTACAGGAAAACCAAAGCCAGACGTCGTCAGTTTACGGTCGATGAATATGTCGATGGTATTCTGAAAGGTGACATTTCCGTGTTGAGTCAGGCGGTTACCTTAGTGGAAAGTTCGTTGCCAGAACACCAGCAGGTTGCACAACAGGTGATTGAAAAATGTTTGCCTTACACTGGAAATTCCATTCGTTTGGGTATAACAGGAGTGCCCGGTGCCGGAAAAAGTACATTTATCGAAGCTCTGGGCATGTACTTAGTCCGCAACTCGCATAAGCTCGCTGTGCTGGCCATCGACCCCAGCAGTGAACGTACCAAGGGCAGTATCTTGGGTGATAAAACCAGGATGGAAGAGTTATCCGTAGCACCCAATGCCTTTATCCGTCCTTCGCCCTCGGCAGGTTCTCTGGGTGGTGTAGCCCGTAAAACCCGCGAAAGTATCATCTTGTGCGAGGCAGCCGGTTTTGATACCATTTTTGTTGAAACAGTCGGGGTGGGGCAGTCGGAAATCGCTGTCCACTCTATGGTTGATTTTTTCCTGTTGCTCCAGTTGGCCGGAACCGGTGATGAGTTACAGGGTATCAAAAGAGGTATCATGGAAATGGCGGATGGAATAGCTATCAATAAGTGCGACGGAACCAATGTGGACAAGGCCATGGTGGCTAAAACGCAATATCAGAATGCGTTGCGTTTGTTCCCTGAAACCGGTTCAGGGTGGAGTCCGGAAGTAATTCCCTGTTCGGCTGTTGAAAAGACCGGTATTGCTGAAATTTGGAAAATGGTGTTGCGTTATGCAGATCTTACCAAACAAAACCAGTACTTCGACGCCAAAAGAAATCAGCAATCGAAATACTGGATGTATGAGACCATCAATGAACAGTTGAGAAATGGGTTTTATCAGCATCCTGTGATTCAGCAACTGATTGACGAAACCGAGAAACGGGTACTGTCCAATGAAATCAGTTCTTTTACAGGAGCAAAAGTTTTATTGGAAAAGTACGCTAAATTATCATCGCGTTAGCAACCTGCTGTGCGGTGTCTTTCCCTTTTAATTCTTCCACGATTTTCAATGCGAAAGGAATGGCCACGCCTGGTCCTTTGGCGGTAAGTATGTTCCCTGATTTTACGATGGTAGATGATGATATTTTTGCATCTGTCAAGAATGATTCGAAACCGGGGTAACAGATGGCTTCCTTTTGTTTGAGCAAGCCCATTTTTCCAAGGATAGAAGGAGCAGCACAAATAGCAGCAATAGTCGCACCTTTGGCAGCTTGTTTTTCAATCAGTTTTTTCAAGCCGGCATGATTGTCCAGATTGGTTGTTCCCGGCATTCCTCCGGGCAAGTAAATCAGAAAATCACCTGAAAGGTCTGCTTTTTCGAAAATTACATCCGCGTTTACACCAATGCCGTGAGCGCCGGTTACAGTCAGTTTGTTCGATACAGATACAGTCGTAACGTCAATTCCCGCCCTCCGAAAAACATCAATCGGGGCAACAGCTTCAATTTCCTCGAAACCTTCAGCTAAAAATAGTAGGATTCGCATGATTATTTTAATTTAAAGTTGTATGTAATTGTTCCGGTTGAAATTCCGTTTCCGGATGAGAATTTTGTTCTCTTGGCTGCATTCTCTGCAGCATTGCGTAATGTCTGATCAGAGATGGTTGCCTTGGAAACTCTGGCTGAAGTAACATTCCCATTTGCATCTACACGGATTTCCACAGTAATATATCCTTCTATATTTTGATTGTAAGCAGGTGTTGGTATAGTTCCCAGCAGGTTTCTTCCACTCAATGACCATGTGTTGCCGCCCGATGTTCCGCTCCCAACCGGATTACCTGCTGTTTCCTGACCTGTGGTTTGTCCGCTTCCCGTACCCGTTCCGGAGCCAAAGGAACCTCCGATCAGGTCTTCGGCCTGTTGACTTGCCTGTTGTTCTTTTTTCAGGCGGTCGTCAGTTTGGGAAGGACGGGTATCCGGTTTCTTTTTGGTTTCAGGTATGGCCACCGATTTATCTTTTTGTGTGAGCAGTTCCTCTTTTATTTCCGCTTTAGGAGGGGATGATTGTTTGACGCTCTGTGAA
>JARKQF010000169.1 GCA_029973975.1 Paludibacter sp. | reverse complement strand
AATTTGTGCGCTACC
Source organism: Paludibacter sp. (assembly GCA_029973975.1). Taxonomy (GTDB): domain Bacteria; phylum Bacteroidota; class Bacteroidia; order Bacteroidales; family Paludibacteraceae; genus Paludibacter. The sequence goes on along the minus strand of JARKQF010000169.1, from coordinate 2,765 downwards.
ATAATCATTTTGGTAATTAAATTCAACATCATTTTATCTTGACAAGAAGGCACAGATCGTTATAGTTCTTCTCCAACCTGCCGAAGTGGCGGAATTGGTAGACGCGCTAGGTTCAGGGTCTAGTGGGTGAATGCCTGTGCTGGTTCAAATCCAGTCTTCGGCACCATAAGAAAAACAGAGGGTTAGCTGTTTAATCGGTTAACCCTCTTTTTTTGTGCTGACAATAGTTTGATTTCTATTTTAGTTGTACTGCAAATAATATTAAATCTGCCGCCGAAATCACTTGACACGCAAGTTTCGCGTCTCTATATACCAGTCCGTTTATGCATCTGTGATGCAACCGCAATTATCCTTAAGAATTTAGGCTAAGGGGAAAGTTCACCGATAATAACAATTGGAATCATCACTGGGGTGCTGTCCCAGAATTCAATTTGGTGAACCTGAAAATGCGTAATTTAAATCATTTACGAATTAAAAATTGTTCCCAAAATAATTCTCGTGCGGCGTCCCGGGACATTAATATCTTGAACTGGGGCAAATAATAAAATGTTACATCAAAATCGCAGCGGAAAAAATCCTATCATAATTTTATTCGTCTTGTTGCTCATTGTTGTCATCAGCGTAGCCCTGTATCTCATACCGAATAAAACATCCTCAAATTCAGCATCGCAGAAAACAGTTGCGGTGAATAAAGAATCAGCTCAGCAGGATTTTGATGATTCCAGTTTCGAAAAAAAAGGGAAGTGGTATGGCTTGTGTAAGAAAAACTCCATCCATTCTATTGCGGATTTCAAAACGACTGTAGCCAACGACCCGGTATTGAAAGCGCATTTTGCCAATTTTAATTGGGAAAACGCCCAAATGGGCAAACTGGAAAAAGCTACGTGGGCTCATGTCCATTATAGAAAGAACAATACCATTTTCCACAAAAAAACGCCGATTTTGTTACCGGCAGGCGACGGCTATATTACAGATGGAATTACACAAATCAGAACACAATGCTGCAACAGCTATGCCACTGCTCCCCCCCCTGATAAAGCCAAATACGAGGAATTGGATGCAGACCCTTCTGCGGGATTACCAACATTATCGGACCCGTCTCAGGATTTTCCTCCCGAGAAAACACCGGTTCAGTACATTCCAAACGATCAGCATTATTCCGGACACTATCCCATCCCCGGCTATTTTGGCGGTCCTCCGGCTCATCCTCCACTTTGTCCGCCTTGCCCCCCTTGTCCCTGCGATGAGACAAAGCCTGCTTCTGATAATAGTTCCGGATCTAATCCTGTAATTGATAAGGACCATGAAAACGTGACCGCCGATCAATCTAAAAATGATTCAATTCCTGAATACTGTTCCTGTCCACCTTGTTCACCTTGTTCGCCTCCTCCGAAGCCGCCGCCGCCACCGCCTAAAAATATTCCTGAACCATTGACGATGTTCCTGCTGGGAGTTGGTCTCGGGTGCTTGCTCATTCTGGCTTTCGTTTTCAGGAAGACCGGTTTACCTCGCAGGTAATTTCATATTCGTTTTCCCTTTAATATGAATAACGGAAATATGGTTGATTCCTTTTTCGATCACTGCAGCGTTTTGCTGCCGACTTGCTTCCTGATAAAATCAGAGCTGTTAGCAGTATGTCCGGTGGTTCATAGTCGATGAATAATGTGCTGCAGCGATCAAAACAACAAACTGTCAAGAGCATCAACCTCAAGGGGGCTGCCTTGATTCTGCTAATACTCGCAGGGCTGTTACAATCCATTATTGCCTTTCCCGACGATATCTTTCATCTGGATCAACGCGTCTTGGAAGAAGCAATGTACAAATGGGGCAAACAAGCGCAGGTGCGTCTTTTATCCTGGGAAAATTTGATGCGAAGAGAATGGAGCAGTTCAGACAGGGAAAAACTGGAAAAAGTCAATTCTTTCATGAACAAAATACCATACAGAGAAGATATCGACGTCTGGGGCGCTCCGGATTACTGGGCAACACCTGTTGAATTCCTTGGAAGAGGAGCCGGTGACTGCGAGGATTATGCAATAACCAAGTACTTTACATTGAAGGCTATGGGAGTTTCCGAACAAAAGTTGAAAATTACTTACGTAAAGGCACTGCAACTTGGCAAAACACACATGGTTCTGACATATACCGATAAACCGGGTGACGAGCCTTTGGTTCTCGACAACCTGAATAAGTCTATTATGCTGGCCTCCGAGCGGCACGATCTGAGTCCCATCTTCAGCTTCACCGGTACTGAACTCTGGATGGCACAGCAGCGTGGACAGGGAGAATCAACGGAAAGCAGTCGTCTTAAACCGTTGCGTAATCTGTTAAAGAGAATGTCAGAAAATAAATAATCATAAGGATTTTACTATGACCCTTTATCGACAATTAATCATTTTCACACTTTTGCTTTTCTTCATTCTGCTTGCAGGAACTTGGATGATCACTTTTGAAAACAATCGTTCATTCGTGATCAGACAGTTAGACTCTCACGCGCAGGATACGGCCACATCTCTGGCATTGGCGATTTCCCGGCCTTCTGTCAAAAGCGATGAGGTTAGGATGGAAGTTATGATCAACGCCGTTTTTGATCGGGGGTATTATGAAATTATCAGACTAAGCGATATGCAAGGTAAAGTATTAAACGAACGAAAACACAATGTCATCATTGAAGGAGTTCCCCGGTGGTTCGTGCTCCTGGTTCCCATCGAAACACCTGAAGCAACCGCTAACATCATTACGGGCTGGCGTCAGACCGGTATGAT
>JARKQF010000157.1 GCA_029973975.1 Paludibacter sp. | reverse complement strand
TGCGGCGAATATGTGTGACAGTACCGTCTCAATATGTTCGTTTTTCACCTCCACCGATACATTTGTCAATCTTTCCGAAAGGATATCGGCATTATAAGAAAACTCATACCCTGTTTGCCGGTTCAACTGTTCAATTACATTCCCCACGGTGGTGTTACCCAAATTAAGTTTCACATCCACCGATTGCGCCGTAACTGCTGATGCCAGGATATTTGCATTCAGGAAAAACAGCAACAGTAAAAACTTTACTGTTCGCATACATTCGTGTTTTACGTGTTCATTCATACATTTTAGTTTTTGTTATTAGTATAAAAATCGGGTTCACTATATATCTGCATTCAGATTATATCTCTCTTTCAGTGATGAATACTTCATTCCCTTCTATGCGGTAATCTATGGGAGCCAGGTAACTCAATATATCCAGTACCTCCTTTAAAGTTTCTTCGCGATTAATAACGTACCTGTAACGATGATCTGCCAGTTTTTTCGATTCCAGATTAATGTTCACATCATAAATAAGGCCCAATTTATTGACAATTTCCCGCAGGGTAGCGTTTTCAAAGGTTATTTGATCCAGATGCCATGAGGTGAGAGTATTTACATCCACTGTGGAAACCGTATAATGATCGCTTTCGGCCTCATATACCACTTTTTCACCTGGAGACATCTCAAAAATATCTTTCTTCCGGCTGTTTTGCAGTATTACTTTTCCCGAAACAAGGATCGTTTCCACATGTCGTCCTTCATCCTCTACTAAAAGATCGAATGAGGTACCGGTTACTTTTACGTTCAGATAACGGGAAGTCACCCTGAAGGGGGATTCGGGATCTCTTTGTACATCGAAATAAGCTTTCCCTTTTAATGAAACTTTGCGGTCGGACATTGAGAATGACTCGGGTATCCGCAATTCGGAGGATGCGGAAAGCCAAACCAAGGTGCCGTCATCCAGACGTACTTTTTTGATCGATTCATTCTCCGCCACAGAGATAACGGTATAATCTTCACTCCCTAACCGTATCAACCCAAAGATTGAAAGTGAAACAATAATAATAACCGCGGCTGCATATTTGATAATATTGCGGATAGGGTACCGGAATATACGATGTTGGATTCTTTTTCTGACCTCAGTAAGGGCAAGTGCCGTTCCGGGAACATTGTTTTGTCGGGAAAATTCATTGAGTAAGCGTAATTTATTTACTTCTGAAAATAATTGTTGGTTTTCGGGCGACAACCTCCGCCATTCCTCCAGTTCTTGCCTCTCCGTAGCAGAAAGGGGGCCGGAAAGATATTTGATCAATATTGAAAATCCTGAATCCATAGCAATTTTTACGTCTATATTAGCTAAACGAACATTGCTGAAAAACTACGGAGCATAATGGCAATTTTTTTCAAAAATATTTACAAAGAAGTGCCAAAATGAAAAAATCGGACGGGGATAAGTGTTCTCTAAGGTATTTCATGGCAAGATAAATATGGCTTTCCACCGTGCGTTGCGGAATATTCAGTTTTTCCGAGACCTCTCTGGCTTTCAATCCGTCGCGATAAACCAATTCAAAGACCTGTCTTCTCGCTTCCGGAAGATTACTGAGCAAGGCAGCGAGCCTTTCTTCAAAATCTTTGCTGAAAAGTTCTTTCAGAGTCTGAGAATCATTATCGATATAAGATTGATATTCGGCAGCGAACTTCAAGAGAGATTCTTTGGCATATTTTTCCAGCCGTTTATTCTTGTTAATGTAATCTATGCATCTTGAGTAGGCCGACTGGAACAAATAACTATAAAATCCGTTTCCCACATACAGTTCTTTCCTCTTTTCCCATACGTATACAAATACTTCCTGGGCAATATCTTCTCCTGCCGT
>JARKQF010000156.1 GCA_029973975.1 Paludibacter sp. | reverse complement strand
TGCGGCGAATATGTGTGACAGTACCGTCTCAATATGTTCGTTTTTCACCTCCACCGATACATTTGTCAATCTTTCCGAAAGGATATCGGCATTATAAGAAAACTCATACCCTGTTTGCCGGTTCAACTGTTCAATTACATTGCCCACGGTGGTGTTACCCAAATTAAGTTTCACATTCACCGATTGCGCCGTAACTGCTGACGCCAGGATATTTGCATTCAGGAAAAACAGTAACAGTAAAAACTTTACCGTTCGCATACATTTGTGTTTTACGTGTTCATTCATACATTTTAGTTTTTGTTATTAGTATAAAAATCGGGTTCACTATATATCTGCATTCAGATTATATCTCTCTTTCCGTGATGAATACTTCATTCCCTTCTATGCGGTAATGTATGGGAGCCAGGTAACTCAATATATCCAGCACCTCCTTTAAAGTTTCTTCACGATTGATAACGTACCTGTAACGATGATCTGCCAGTTTTTTCGATTCCAGATTAATATTCACATCATAAATAAGGCTCAATTTATTGACAATTTCCCGCAGGGTAGCGTTTTCGAATGTTATTTGATCCAGGTGCCATGAGGTGAGAGTATTTACATCCACTGTGGAGACCGTATAATGATCGCTTTCGGCCTCATATACCACTTTTTCACCTGGAGACATCTCAAAAATATCTTTCTTGCGGCTGTTTTGCAGTATTACTTTTCCCGAAACAAGGATCGTTTCCACATGTCGTCCTTCATCCTCTACTAAAAGATCGAATGATGTGCCGGTTACTTTTACCTTCAGATAACGGGAAGTCACCCTGAAGGGGGATTCGGGATCTCTTTGTACATCGAAATAGGCTTTCCCTTTTAATGAAACTTTGCGGTCGGACGTCGAAAATGATTCAGGTATCCGCAATTCGGATGATGCGGAAAGCCAAACCAAAGTACCGTCATCCAGGCGTATTTTTTTGATCGATTCATTCTCTGCCACCGAAATAACGGTGTAGTCTTCACTCCCTAACCGTATCAACCCAAAGATTGAAAGCGAAACAACAATAATAACCGCGGCTGCATATTTGATAATATTACGGAAAGGGTACGGCAATACACGATGTTGGATTCTTTTTCTGACCTCAGTAAGGGCAAGTGCTGTTTCGGGAAAATTGTTTTGTCGGGAAAATTCATTGAGTAAGCGTAATTTACTTACTTCGGAAAATAATTGTCGGTTTTCGGGCGACAACCTCCGCCACTCCTCCAGATCTTGCCTCTCCGTAGCAGAAAGGGGGCCGGAAAGATATTTGATCAATATTGAAAATCCTGAATCCATAGCAATTTTTACGTCTATATTAGCTAAACGAACATTGCTGAAAAACTACGGAGCATAATGGTAATTTTTTTCAAAAATATTTACAAAGAAGTGCCAAAATGAAAAAATCGGATGGGGATAAGTGTTCTCTAAGGTATTTCATGGCAAGATAAATATGGCTTTCGACTGTGCGTTGCGGAATATTCAGTTTTTCCGAGACCTCTCTGGCTTTCAATCCGTCGCGATAAACCAATTCAAAGACCTGTCTTCTCGCTTCCGGAAGATTACCGAGCAAGACATTGAGCCTTTCCTCAAAATCTTTACTGAAAAGTTCTTTCAGAGTCTGAGAATCATTATCGATATAGGATTGATATTCGGCGGTGAACTTCAAGAGAGACTCTTTGGCATATTTTTCCAGCCGTTTATTCTTGTTAATGTAATCTATGCATCTTGAGTAAGCCGACTGGAACAAATAACTATAAAACCCGTTCCCCACGTACAGTTCTTTCCTCTTTTCCCATACGTATACGAATACTTCCTGGGCAATATCTTCTCCTGCCGTTCTGTCATCCAATATTACGGTGGCGTAGGATGCCACCTGTGGATAAAACCGACAAAACAACTCTTCAAACTCCGGCTGTGACATGGTTTGAAGATCTACTGAAGAAATATGATCCCTTTGCTTTTCCAAATAAAAGTGGAATAAGAATAATGGTATGTAACAAAAGTAAATAAATAATCGGATATAGCAA
>JARKQF010000139.1 GCA_029973975.1 Paludibacter sp. | reverse complement strand
TCACTTCAACATCGAATAAATCAATGCTGTCATCGACGCCAACGAACTGGTCATGGTAATTACTTCTGCCGGATTCATCCGGTTAGTTAATTCAACGGGTTTCTTTGGAACCACAACAATGGAGCCTGCCACCACCTTCGGGTACACCCGGATGCCCAGGAATGAACGGGTTCCAATAACTTTTCCATTCGGATGCAACACAAAGGCATTCTTTTTGAGTGCTTTATTGGAGAATCCGCCGGAAGCTGTAATGTAATCTTTAAAACTATTTGAACTTGTATGCACTACAAAAGATGGATACATCACCTCTCCAATTACTTTAACAGTCTGGGATTTTTTAGGAACAAACAGGATATCTCCGTCCTCAACAAAAATATCTTTATAAGTACCTGGCTGTCTCATAATCTCATTCAGATTCAGCGATACAACTCCTTCAGAGTGTAAGAGGTCTTCTATTTCTTTCAAATTGGCCAAACCGGATATTGTATCAAGTGCATTTAAATCTTCCAGGCTGCTAACCTGCATTTTATTCAGCATGGCCGCATCAATATTATTGTCGGAAGAACTTTGAAGAATACGCTTCAGGTTACGACTCAGAATACTATTCATTGAATTCTCGCTAGCACCCTTGCTTTCGTTGCGAATCAGATAGGCGCCACCAACAAAAGCAAATTTGGTGAATCCTCCTGACATTTTGACTAAATCGGAAACTTTAATATTTTTATGCTCAATATTATAAAAACCCGGATTTTTCACTTCACCTTCGATAGATGCGATTCGAATAGGTTCTATACCTTCAATCGGACGTACAATTACCATGTCGCCGTTTTCAAGCACCATATCTCCGGAACCCTCCTCAATATTCAAGTCTTTATCCAGTTTAAAACTAACGTTGAATGATTTCTTGTCTCCCCCCTCCATTTTTGAAGGGTCTTTGATAATCCTGATTAACTGTACATTTTCTGTAGATGCCTTTTCCGTGAAACCTTTGGCCATGAAGACCAGATCCTTAACCGTCATTTTCATGGTAAGCGGATACTCTCCGGGCACAATCACCTCTCCTTCAATACTTACAGCTTGTTCTTCCATAAAGTTAACGATTGAGTCTACCTTGACTGAATCACCCTTCATTAATGCAATATCCTTATTTTCACCACTTAACACCTTACCAAGATTAAAACTGATCATCTCAGGCAGGTCATTCTTTCGTTGCCTTTTGATTGTTGCCATGTTGATAAACGCTTCATCCAAGACTCCTCCTGCTTTTTCTATCAACTTTCTAACTGTCAGGTCCGGTGTGAGGGCATATCCGCCTGGACGATAAACGGCACCCGATAATTCAACACGATTATCGAATACATTTTCAATCTTGGCAATATATATAGAGTCCCCACTTTTCACCAAACTCGTGGCTGCATAAGCTTCTGGAATGTCGATAACCGTTCTTTGTGTACCGGAATATCTGTATACCGATATCATGGAACGGTTGGCATCCACACGGAAACCGCCGGCATAATTCAACAGATCATACAATGATTCACCCTCTTTCGCTTCATAAATGCCTCTTCTGTTGATTGCCCCATCAATAATAACTTTATTTTTATTCGGTTCGATTATTATCACATCATTATCCTGCAAGACAATGTTGTTACCCAGCCTGCCCGTCGTTAGAAACTGATAAAAATCAATCTCCGCTACCGTCTTTTCGTTTCTTATCACCCTGATATTACGCATCGAACCGATTTTGCCAGGTCCGCCGCATGCGTACAAAGCGTTAACCACCGTAGCAAGTGAAGGTAAAGTGTATGTACCGGGGTAAGCAGCTTCTCCGGCAATAGAAACCTTTATACTCCGGATATTACCCAAACTTACATTAACCCTTGTTTCTCCGGTATTGATTCCGGAATAGTATTTCGATAATTCGCTGCGGATGCTTTTTGTAGCGTTATCAATTGAAAGTCCGCCCACTTTAATCAAACCAGCATTCGGTATTCGTATTCTGCCTTCCGGAGAAACCTTTATTTTGTAACTTACATCATACAAGCCTGAGACATCGACCAACAATTCATCATTTGTTCCAATTACATAATTGGTCGGTGTAGGAAGATACAGGTTCGGTTCAAAAGTAACCTTCGAACGGTTAAATATCTCTGAACCAAAAACTTTTAGTTTTTTCTCATCTTCTTCTTTTATAAACTCCCGGTATAAGGAATCTTCAACAAAAAAACGTTCGTCAAGATAATAGGGATCCTGATTTTCACCCTGAGCCGAATTTATACTGTTGATATATTTTCTGAATTCGGATATTTGCTGATTCGACACCCCATCGCCTAATCCTGTAGCTCCTCTCAGACTAGATTGAGAGAAAGCTCTACCCGACATAGAAGATTTGTTCTGGGACTCAAGCCGCTGTTCCAGTTGGTACCTTTGCTGAGAACTTAATTTATCTGAATTCTGAGAAAACAGACCTAAATATGTAGTAACTAAGAAAAATAGTAGTATGCTTTTTTTCATAAATGATATTTTTTGACTGCCTATTTTTTGACTCACATAATTCCGGGCAGTATTCATGCAACAAAAGTACTAAAAAAGTATAATTATAACAACGGAAAAAAATGTGCAATCGTATATGTAAACAATGGAAAAATGAATAAAATTAATTTTATAAATTTGCAACAAAAAAAATGGGTACAGAATTCTTTCCTTTGGTTGATGAAAACGGCGAAGTAACTGGCAAGGCCAGTCGTGAGATCTGCCATAACAAAAGCTTTTTATTACACCCCGTAGTCCACCTGCATGTCATAAACTCCCATGGAGAACTCTATCTTCAGAAGAGAGCTGATAATAAAGACGTACAACCGGGGAAATGGGATACTGCTGTCGGCGGACATGTTGATTATGGTGAAACCATTGCGGATGCTTTAATCCGGGAAGCCAGCGAAGAATTAGGTATCAATCGGTTTTCTCCGGTTTTCATGGTCCGGTATAAGTTTACGTCCGAAGTTGAGTCTGAACTGGTACATAGTTACTATACTATTCATGACGAAAAAATTGTTCCTGATCCCACTGAAATCTCTGACGGCAGGTTCTGGTCATTTACAGAAATTATGGCTAATATGGGGAAAGGTATTTTCACCCCAAATTTTGAATACGAATTCAATTATCTTGTCAGGAACAGGCTTTTACCGGTAACCGGGATTTAATCTCTGACAAAACTGAATTAACCAATGGTTTCATAATTAAATCCCAACTCTTTCATTTCTTTCTTATCGTAGATATTTCTACCATCCAGCACCAATGGATTGCGCATACTTTTGCGTACAACTCCCCACCCAGGTAATCTGAAAACTTTCCATTCTGTCACAACCAACAAAGCATCTGTCTCAAATGCAGCATCGTATAAGTCTTTCGCGTAATATACATTGGAAAGAGGCAGATCCGGCATCAGTCTGTTCATTGTTTTTTCTGCTTCCTGCATGGCAACCGGGTCAAAAACTCTTATCCGGGCTCCTGCTCTGAGCAGTTTTTCTATCAAAACCAATGACGGGGCTTCACGCATATCATCGGTGTTGGGTTTATAACTCAATCCCCATATTGCAATTGTTTTATCTTTCAGACCTTCAGGAAAATACTTGCAAAGTTTATGATACAGCACTTCTTTCTGTCTGGTATTCACATCCTCCACAGCACGTAACACTTTCAGATCATATCCTTTCGATTTGCCTGTCCGGATCAGAGCTTTCACGTCCTTGGGAAAACAGGAACCTCCATAACCACATCCGGGATACAAAAACTTGCTACCGATACGCGCATCCGTTCCGATTCCCTTTCTTACCATTCCCACATCTGCCCCCAACAATTCACAAAGATTCGCTATATCGTTCATAAAACTGATACGGGTAGCCAACATGGCATTGGCAGCATATTTGGTCATTTCTGCAGACGGTATATCCATGAAAATAACCCTGAAATTATTCAGCAGGAACGGACGGTACAGACGAGTCATTAGTTCCCGTGCATTTTCACTTTCCACTCCGACCACAACCCTGTCGGGACTCATAAAATCGCTGATGGCATCTCCTTCTTTCAGAAATTCGGGATTGGAAGCCACATCAAACGGGATATCAACGCCTCTTTTATCGAGTTCTTCTCTGATGGTTTGTTTAACGAGCAAGGCTGTTCCTACAGGAACCGTACTTTTTGTAACCAGCAGAACGTATTGTTTCATGTGACGGCCAACAGTGCGCGCAACTTCCAGTACGTATCTTAAATCTGCACTACCATCCTCATCAGGAGGAGTTCCCACCGCGCTAAAAACCACTTCGACATCGTCAAGCACATCAGTAAGCTTTGTGGTAAAACGCAAACGACCGGCTTCCGAATTTCTTACCACCAAATCATCCAGCCCGGGCTCATAAATAGGAACAATGCCCTGTTGCAGTTTTTCTATTTTTTCGGTATTCACATCTACACAAGTCACATTTACCCCCATCTCGGCAAAACATGCTCCTGAAACCAATCCTACATATCCTGTTCCAACTATCGCTATTTTCATCTGATTATAATTCTCTTTTGCTATTCTACAGACACTAATTTAAATATCCTTTGCATCATCCTGATAATACTGATAATAAGAATCTGAACTCTTACCTTTATTTTTACCTGATCCCGAAGTGTAACCGTATCCATAACCATATCCATAACCATAGGCTCCGACACCGTAACTCTTGTTCCTGCCATATGCGTATTTTCTCGAATAGTATTGGGAATAGCTGCCTGAGTCAACTTCCACATCGTTTAAAACCGAATAGAAATTAGTAACATCATCCGCTTTAAGCTGATTGGACAAATTGCGCAAAAACAACTTATTTGTTTTATTACTCCTGATTACAAACAAGTTGATATCAGACATCGAAGCAAAAGAATAAGCATCGGCTACAACGCCAATCGGACTGGTATCCACAATAATAAACTCATATCTTTTCCTTAGTTCATCAAACATTTCCACGAGATTATCCGAGCGAATCAGCTCACCCGCATTGGGAGGAACAGTCCCTGCCGTAATGAAATCAAACTCCGCTCCGGGAGGTCTGACTATGATTTCATCCAGCGTACATTGATTGGCAAGGTAGTTTGAAACACCCATATTATTTTCACAACCAAGACGTTTATACACACTTGGTTTACGAATATCCATATCTACCAGCAATGTTTTCGGACTTGCCATCGCGTAAATACAAGCCATATTGATACAGAAGTAAGTTTTTCCATCACCCGACTCCGAAGAGGTAATCATAATCGTAATATCAGATTTCCTTTTAGCCAGAAACTCAACCCGGGTTCTGATGATACGGAACATCTCTGTAAAAGATGATCTGGGATAATCCGAAACAATATAGGGGCTTTGGGAGTTCGTATGCCGAACCAAACCTATCAATGGGAAAACACAATATCTATCTACGTCTTTAGTCGTTCTGACTGCATTATTCATCAACTCTTTTAACACAACATAACCTGCCGGCAACAAAACACCAAGCAACAACAAAATCATAGTTGTCTTCGACTTGGCTCCCTGATTAGTTACAGAAGTTGTTCTGGCACGATCAAGAATATTATTATCAGGTGTGTTAGAAGCCTTCAAAATCTGTGCTTCTGCACGTTTTTGCAGAAACATGGTATAATAACTGTCGTTCATCCGGTAATTCCTTTCTATACCAATCATTTCCAGTTCTTTTTCAGGAAGATTCTGAATTTGTCTTTGTACATCTGCCAAACGACGGTTTAAATCCTGTTTTTGCAAATCATTAGAAGTTTGCATATTCCTGACCACCTCGTTTATTGCAACCTTCACATTTTCAATATCACGGGTATACTTGGCATAAAACATGTTTTTTTCACTCAACTCACTCCTTTTGATAATAAGGTCATTGATTTGTTGAACAAGCGACATCAACATGGGCTCATTTAGTCCCAGGCTTGTTGGAGCCACAATTGTTCCTTCACTGAGGTTAGTACGGATGTATTTATCCAGGTAACTCAGGTAAGTTTCCTTTAATCTGATCTGATTTAATTCATTGTCATAAGCTGTAGCCTTTGTAAGTAATTCGCCCGACAGACTACCCACATCAATAATCTGATTCCGTTTTCTGAAAGAAGTGAGATCATCTTCCGATGTTGCAAGCGATTTCGACACATTTTCCAACTGTTCATCAATAAAGTTGATAGTTTTTGTTGCTGCATCATTTTTTCTTTCCAGATTCGATATCAGATAGATTTCGCAAAGTTTGTTTATAAAATCAACGTCCCGCTGCGGGGTTTGACTAACCAGTGAAATTTCAAGCACCGATGAACCTTCATTCACAAAATTCAGCCTCAATCTGGATGAAAACTCGTCAATCAACGACACCTTGGTTCTGAATCTGAAATAAAGCTCTTCTTCTGTAATATCTCCGTTTACATCATTCACAGTAATAAACATCAACTGATGCTGCGTTAATTGCCCCAACCGTCCATTGATACTGAAACTTTTTGATAACCTCTCATCTTCGGATGTAATTGTAAATGTACCATCAATGTGTATATTGATTTTAAACAACATTCCGTAAGCTTCAGGGGCGATATAGTCAGGTTCGATGAGGATAGGCGACCAATCATATAAATTTCTGGTTCTGAACCTGCCTTTGGAGATGTATTCTGTCTGAAAATGAGGTAAACTGTCGACAACCCTTCCCATCAGGTCATAAGAACCAATCATAATCACCTGATTGTTTACGTTCCGGTAACTTTCCTGAATACCAAAGCCCTGCATCAACACCTGCGCACTGTTCATCATTGACCTGCTCTCATCGATAATAACCGTACCACCGGATTTAAACTCAGGAAGCCATTTCCTGTTTTGCATATATGCCAGCGACATCGTAACAGCCAGTCCGACCAGAAAAAGGTACCAGTGACTCACGAAATGCATTACCCATTCCATGATGTCGAATGAGGATTCTTCTTCCTGAAAAACCTGTTTATCTATATTCTTTTTTGTTTCTTCCATACCTGTTGCATTGAAATTTCTGTCACGAAGAAATGTGTTTCTTTGAAAATTCTACCTGAAATAGAAAAAAACAGTGAACAACAAACTCAACGACGATGATATTAACGTAATAAATGAACTGTAATTATCTACTTTATAAAAACTTGCAGGATTTCGCTGCACATAAATAATGTCATTCGGATAGATATAATAATACTTAGAATTGATGATACTCGCCGGACGAATATCAAACTCAAGGACTTCTGTTCCTTTCTCTGTCTCCCTGATGATTCTGACTTCCTTATAATCTCCGGTATAAGTAATTTCACCTGACATCGATAAGGCCTGAAACAAGGTTAGTTTATCCTTAAAAATGGGATACACTCCAGTTCCTGCTTCTCCAATCACCGTGAAATTTTTATTTGCCAATGTAAGTTTAACCGCAGCATCAGGAATTAACTCTTTAAATCTGGATTCAATAACTTTTGCTGCCTCATTCAGTGTTAATCCGACAACCGGTATGTTCTTTAAGAACGGCAGATCAACCGTTCCGTCAGGATAAATCCTGTATGACACATTACTCTGGGATCCTGATATGCCTTGATTACCAGCTATCAGTCTGGAAATCGTTTCATCTGAAGTGATTAATCTGAACAGTAACTCATCATTGATTTTTATCCTGTATTCTTCGTATGAAATTTCCTCATATTTCGGTAAATGCTTATTTTGCTTCTGCAGCAAACCGACATGCCGGTAACTGTAGCAGGAACTCAACAGCAGTATGATGAGGGGAAAAATGAGGATGTATTTTTTCTGTATCATATCAGATTGATCTTTTACTGCCTAATTACCTCCCGACGCCGGGAATAATAAATTATATGTAAATATTCCGAGTGAAAGCGTCGAGATAGTTGTCGCTATTAAAGACGGCAAATTCAGTATGCTGAAAAACTGCTCATCGAGCCTCTGAATATATATAACATCATTGGGCTCAATATAATAAAATTCAGAATGAACAATATCCCTGCTGCGCAAGTCAAACATTTTTACTATGGTGCCGCTTTCCGTTTCCCGTATAATACGCACCTTACTCCTGTCGGCATAAGTACCGGCATCACCGGCCATAGCCAGCGCCTGAAAAATATTAATTTTCTCCCGGATAATCGGATAATGACCGGTTCGGTTTGCACCTATCACACTGAAATAACGGTTCAGCACGCGTAACTCAACAGTGCTGAATACGTATAAAGGTTCAATAGCTTTTTCCAGTGTTCTTGTTGCCTCTCTTACTGTTTTTCCGGCAACAGAAACTTCTCCAATCATGGGAAAAACAATACTGCCATTCGGCTGTACTGTATAGGCGTATAAATCAGTGTGCGGATTGGCATCCAGATTTGTCGACACCAGCTGATTGTATGGACCGTTAAAAAGCGCATTTGTTTCTTCGTGAGTCGAGTAAACCCGGACAAATAATTTATCTCCGGTTTTCAGCCGGTAATCTTCATAAACCAAACTATCCCTGTACGTTGGAATGATATTATTCGGCTCCTGCATGTAATTCACTTTGCGTGCAGTTACACACGAACTGAACTGCATCACTAAGAATGAGATAAATACAAAACGAAGACAGATTTTATACATCAATTCAGGAAATAGTAGTAGAGTTTCGCAAAGATAAAGAAAAATACTTTATTTTTGCAAATAAAACAAATTAAATACTATGCGTAATCTGATTTTACTGATAGGGCTGGTTCTGATGCCGGTAACTTATGCTCAGAACAGCAATAACAAAGCGGAAACAGGTAAATTTCTGTTAGGTGCAACCGTCAGCCCGGTTATTTCCTGGTTAGACACTGATCATGATGATTTACAAACAGATGGAGCAACAATAACAGGGGGATTTGGTTTCGTAGCCGAATATAAATCCAGCCGTTTATTTTCATTGGTAAGCGGGTTGAATTTCATACTGCCCGGAGGATATGTTTTAGATTCTTTATCTTTAGCTGATCAAAATACAAAGAACAACTTCAGAATGAATTTCCCGTCTCTCGAAATCCCTGTTTTAATCCGGATAAACTCACTACCTTTTGAAAAAACGACTTACTATGCCCAGGGGGGTATAACAACAGCTTATCGCCTTGCTGCAACTGAGTTTCATCAAGCTTCATCGTTCCAGACGAGTGACCGTCGTGTCGACATTACCCAGCTTATTAACCCTGTCCAGTTGAATTTTCAGATTGGTTTCGGGGCAAAGTTCAGGGTACTCCGCCTATTTCAATTCTTTGCTGAAGTAAATTATAAGAATTCAATTGTCAACATTGCTTCTGAAACCGGTTACAAAATGACTCCGATCAGGTATTCAGCCACGAACCCGGTACCGGATATCCGAAACGGAAACATGGTATTCTCCGTCGGGGTACTTTTCTGAAATAAAACTTAGAACGCATGCTCAAATACCTTAAGCTGATAAGAGTTCAGAATCTGCTATTTATCATATTAATCCAATTTATGATCCGGCAGTTTGTGCTTGTGCCTTTACTGGAAACTTACGGTTTTGATTTGCATAACGAACAATTACACCTCTATTTGCTGATTGCTGCTTCTGTTTTGATTGCAGCCGGCGGCTATGTACTGAATGACTATTTTGATGTTAAAATCGATACAATTAACAAACCAGGCTCTGTATTGGTTGGTAAAAGTATTTCGAAACGAGCTGCCATGCTGATGCATCAGTTATTTACTTTATGTGGAGTTGTCATCGGATTGTTGCTGGCATGGAAACTGAAAAGTGCTTCGCTGGCCTTTATTTTCGTGGTCATCCCTGGATTACTCTGGTTCTATTCTGCCAGCTACAAACGACAACTGATTATAGGCAATTTAGTCATTGCTTTTATTGCTGCACTTTCGGTTATTATTGTTGCCGTTTGCGAAGTTGCACTGCTTGAGATACGTTACAGCGATTTGATATACAACACTCCTATTCCGGCTCAATTATATGCATGGACCGGAGGATTTGCCGGTTTTTCCTTATTGCTGACCTGGATCAGGGAAATTATCAAAGATATGGAAGATGAATATGGCGACAGGGAACTTGAATGCCGTACCATGCCGATTGTCTGGGGAAAAACAGCAACAAAATTCATTGTAACACTGATGATTCTGACCACACTTTTCCTGTTATTCTTTGTGAATGAATCCTATATCGGCTTTGAAGGAAATCTTACGCTCAAATACATTATTTTCGGACTGGCATTACCATTATGCTTTTTAACTTATCTGACAATCAGAGCTAAAAAACCGGCAGACTATCATCAGGCTTCGGTATTAACCAAGTTTATTATGTTTATCGGCTTACTTTATAGTCCTGTTTTTTATTTTCTGCTTGCGAAAGAAACAGGAATCAGACTTTTCAATCTATTTAGCATACAATAACCATTTACATCATGTTAGACAACCTGAAGAAATACAAAATCGTACTGGGCTCTGCTTCTCCCAGGCGACAGGAATTACTGCGCGGCATCAATCTGAATTTTGAAGTCTTACCCATGAATGTGGATGAAAGCTACCCACCTGATCTCAACGGAGTTGAAATTCCCATGTATCTGGCTGAAAAAAAAGCGGATGCTTACAAAAACATGCTCAATGATGAATTGATGGTTATTACAGCCGACACAATCGTTTTTCTGGATGGCAAAGTGCTTGGGAAACCGGTAGATAAAGCGGATGCTTTCAAAATGCTGCAAAGACTTTCAGGAAAAACACATCAGGTTATCACTGGTGTGTGCATCAGTACAAACTTGCGTCGCCGGACTTTCCACACCATCTCCGAGGTAAAGTTTGCACGATTGAACGATGCGGAAATTGATTATTATCTGGAGCACTACGCTCCTTACGACAAAGCCGGCTCCTACGGTGTGCAGGAGTGGATAGGCTTTATCGCAGTGGAACAAATTAACGGTTCGTATTTTAATGTGATGGGGTTGCCGATTCAACGGCTATATAATGAGTTGAAGCGGTGGTAATAAAAGCGGAAAGCGAAAAGCGGAAAGCGGAAAACGAAATTGATTATATGGTTAGTTTTGGTTTAATACTCTAACTGCACTAATCGTTCTCCGTTTTCCGTTTTCCGTTTTCCGTTCTCCGTTTTCCGCTTTCAGTTTTTAATTAACGACTGTTGCAGAAACAATCCTGGCTTTCACCCCATCCTTTGCCTCATTCAATTCCATCAGAATCGTATCGCCTTCATGAACTTCTCCGGAGAGAACAATGTCTGCCAACTGATCTTCGAGATAACGCTGGATAGCTCTTTTCAAAGGTCGGGCGCCAAACTGAACGTCATAACCCCTTTCGGCAATAAAATCTGTGGCTTCGGGTGATAATTCTATCTTGTAACCCAAATTGGTCACACGACTGAACAAACCTTTCAATTCCAAATCGATAATTTTCTTGATGGTTTCTTTATTCAACTGGTCGAACATCACGATTTCGTCCACCCGGTTCAAAAACTCCGGTGAAAATGTACGGTTCAAGGCTTTTTGAATTACACCCCGGGAGTATTCAGAATCCATTTCCAGATTGGAATCGATATTGAAACCAACGCCCTTGCCAAAATCTTTCAACTGACGGGTCCCGACGTTAGATGTCATGATGATGATGGTATTCTTAAAATCAATTCTGCGGCCTAAACTGTCGGTCAAACGACCTTCGTCCATTATTTGCAGCAAAAGGTTAAACACATCCTGATGCGCTTTCTCAATTTCATCGAAAAGCACGATTGAATAGGGTTTACGACGAACCCTTTCAGTGAGCTGACCACCCTCTTCATATCCCACATATCCCGGAGGAGCTCCGATCAGACGGGAAACTGAGAATTTCTCCATGTATTCACTCATATCCATGCGGATGAGGGCATCCTGACTGTCGAACATAAATTCAGAAAGCACCTTGGCCAAATGTGTTTTTCCCACACCGGTTGGTCCCAGGAAAATAAATGACCCTATTGGCTTTCCGGGATCTTTCAATCCAATCCGATTGCGCTGAATGGCTTTCACAATTTTATTAACCGCTTCATCCTGACCGATTACCCTTCTTATCAGTTCATCCTTCATCTGGCGGAGCTTCAATCCTTCTGCCTGGGCAATGCGTTGTACCGGCACACCCGACATCATGGCAACCACCTCGGCAACCTGCTCTTCGTCAACCGTTTCGGGATGCAGTTGCGATTCCTTCTCCCAACGCCTGATGGCATCCTCCAATTGATACTGACATTGTTTTTCCTGATCGCGGATAGGACCGGCAAGCTCATATTTTTGTTCGCTGAGGACTTTCATTTTTTCTTTTTTCAGCTCTTCTATCTTCTTTTCCAGCTCCTCAATTTCGGCAGGAACGGAAACAGAACCGATGTGTACACGCGATCCGGCTTCATCGAGAGCATCAATCGCCTTATCCGGGAAACAACGGTCGGTGATGTAACGATCAGTAAGTCGCACACAGGCTTTGATGGCCTCAGGCGTATATCTCACATTATGATGATATTCATACCGGTCTTGAATATTTTCCAGAATCTGTAAAGTCTCTTCAGAAGTGGTCGGATCAACCATGATTTTCTGGAACCTGCGTTCAAGTGCGCCATCCTTTTCAATACTCTGGCGGTATTCATCGAGCGTAGTTGCACCTATACACTGAATTTCGCCTCTTGCCAGAGCCGGTTTCAGCATGTTAGCAGCATCCAGCGAGCCCGGAGCTCCTCCGGCACCCACAATAGTATGGATTTCGTCGATAAACAAAATCACATTGGGATTTTTCTGCAATTCATTCAAAATGGCTTTGATACGTTCCTCAAACTGACCGCGGTACTTTGTACCGGCCACAATAGAAGCCATATCCAGCGCGACAACTCTCTTATCAAACAAGACACGTGAAACCCTTCGCTGGATAATGCGCAGGGCAAGTCCCTCCACGATAGCCGATTTACCGACACCGGGGTCACCGATCAGTACCGGATTATTTTTCTTACGACGACTTAATATCTGCGCCAGACGTTCAATTTCACGTTCACGGCCTACAATCGGGTCCAGACGGTTTTCAATGGCCGCTTTGGTAATATCAGCCCCGAATGTATCAAGCGCCGGTGTATCCGAATGTTTTTGTCCGCCTGCCGGTGGCGTTTTTTGTTGCGAACGCGGGTCGTCATCTTCGTCGTCCTCATCATGAAAGCCGGCTCCCATTACCGGTCCTTCGGGCTTAGGCGACTCCAGATATGATTTTACCTCATCATAAGTCAGATTTTCTGCATTGAGTACATCCACAGCTAAGTTGTTTTTTTCTTTCAAAATGGCAAGCAGGAGATGTTCCGTATCTGCCACGTCGGCATCAAACATGCGACTTTCGAGTTCCATGATTTTTTTGATACGTTCGGTACTTTTCAACACGGGAATTTTATCTCCACCCGGCTCTTTATCCGTACGAATCTGACTTTCAATCGCTTGCTTAATCTTTGGAAGGTTTACCCGCAGATTCTGCAGAATTTCTATGGCTTTGCCTTGCCCGTTGCGAAGCAATCCCAACAACAGATGTTCGGGGCCCACATAGTTATTACCTAATCTCTCGGCTTCCTGTGTACTGTATTGCAGTACATTATGTAATTGTTCAGAATAGTTGACTGTCATATATCATCGAATTGATTTCCCTAACAAAAGTATGGAAATATTTTTATTTAGCTTGAATTTGGCTTATTACTATAACAAAATTAATACCCATAAGTTTTTTTTAATATTTACTGCTATTTTGTCAGGCGAAAATTAGTGAATAACGAATAGTGAATAGCAGAAAACGGAGAAGGGAGAGCTGAAAGCTATTCACATTTTTTACTTTGCTTTCGATTTTTCACAGAAAATCTTTTAACTTTGCTTTCTGAAAATGACCGGAGACCGGAGACAAATAATACTTATAATTTATAATTTTAGCGATATGGAAAACAATGCATTACTAAACGAGGTATTGGCAAAAGCTCAAATCTGGCTTGACGGCAATTATGATACTGAAACGAAAGAAGCTGTTCGCCGTATGATCGACGCTGAGGATAAAACAGAACTGATCGAATCATTTTACCGCGACCTTGAATTCGGAACCGGTGGTTTACGTGGTATCATGGGTGCAGGAACCAACCGCATGAATATCTATACTGTAGGCGCTGCTACACAAGGTTTAAGCAACTACCTGAAGGCTCAGTTCGACAATTTACCACAAATCTCGGTGGTTATCGGTCACGACTGCCGCAATAACAGCCGGAAGTTTGCCGAAATTTCTGCTGATATTTTTTCTGCCAACGGCATCAAGGTATATTTATTTGAAGATTTAAGACCGACACCGGAAATTTCTTTTGCCATCCGCCATTTCGGATGTCAGAGTGGCATTATACTGACAGCTTCTCACAACCCGAAAGAATATAATGGATATAAAGCCTATTGGAATGACGGCGCCCAGATGATTGCTCCGCATGATGAGAATGTCATCAGCGAAGTCACGAAAATAACGAACGTAAACGACATCAAATTCAACGGTAACCCTGATTTAATTGAAATCATCGGGGAAGAAGTGGATAAATTATTTATAGAAAAAATAAAGACACTTATACTTTCTCCTGGTTCCATCAAAAGGAATAACGACATGAAAATTGTCTTTACCCCGATACACGGAACGGCGGTTAAGCTTGTTCCATGGGCTTTGAAAGAATATGGGTTTACCAATATCATTCACGTACCCGAACAAGATGTGGTGAGCGGTAATTTTCCGACAGTTTATTCTCCGAACCCCGAAGAACCTGCCGCACTCGACATGGCCATTAAGAGAGCCATCGAAACGGATGCCGAATTGGTTATGGCTACCGACCCCGACTCCGACCGAATGGGAATTGCCATCAAGGATGATAAAAATCAGTGGATTCTGGTAAACGGCAACCAGACAGCCCTCCTTTTCGTGTATTACCTCATCCGCAGATGGAAAGAACTCGGCAGATTAAAAGGCAAAGAATACGTTGTAAAAACAATTGTCACCACCGAGATCATCAAAGAAATTGCAGAAAGGAACGGGGTAGTATGTTTCGATTGCTATACCGGTTTTAAATGGATTGCAGGCGTTATCCGGGAAAATGAAGATAAAATGGACTACATCGGAGGTGGAGAAGAAAGCTACGGATTCCTTCCTGAAACTTTTGTACGCGACAAAGACGGCGTTTCTTCCTGTACGCTGATGGCTGAAATTGCAGCCTGGGCAAAAGATAATGGCAAAACTTTATATCAGTTATTGCAGGACATCTATCTGGAATATGGTTACGGAAAAGAGAAGGGTATTTCTGTTGTCAGAAAAGGTAAATCGGGTGCGGAAGAAATTCAGCAGATCATGAGCGATTTCCGCAGTAACCCACCAAAAGAACTGGCAGGTTCGGCAATCAAAATTATCAAAGATTACAAAACGCTGAAACAAACCAATGTTGCTACCGGAAAAGTCATTGATCTGGATATGCCGGCCACATCCAATGTACTACAATATTTTACAGAAGATGGAACCAAAATTTCCGTTCGCCCCTCAGGAACAGAGCCGAAAATCAAATTTTATATCGAAGTGCGCGGAGACATGCAATCACGTGCTGACTATGATGCGGCGGATGCTGCTGCCAACAAAAAAATTGAGGCTGCCAGGGCATCGCTGGGCGTATAGTTCTTAATCAGAATACTTACCCGAAAGCGGGATGTTCCGGAAAGTTCAGTTCCAATCCAGGATGACTTTCCCGCACATCCCGCTTTCCATTACCTCAAATCCCTGCTGAAAATCATCGACGTGAAAACGATGCGTGATAACGGGAGACAAATCAATCCCCGTAATCAGCATTTGCTCCATCTGATACCAGGTTTCCCACATTTCCCGGCCATAAATTCCTTTGATAGTTAATGCTTTAAAAATAACTGTATCCCAGTTTACAGATGTAGATTCAGGTAAAATCCCGAGTAAAGCTATCTTCGACCCATTATACATGTTTTCCAGCATGCTTTCGAAGGCTACCGGTGAACCCGACATTTCCAGTCCGATATCAAAACCATGCATACGCAACTGCTTGATGGCTCCTTCTATGGTTTCTCCTTTCGATGGGTTGATCGTCAGCGTAGCGCCCATTTGTCTGGCAATATTCAGACGGTAATCGCTCAGGTCGCTTACCACGATATTGCGCGCACCCGCGAAACGACAGATCGCTGTTGCCATACAACCTATTAATCCGGCACCTGTAATCAACACATCTTCAGCGATCAGAGGGAATGACAAAGCCGCATGCGCCGCATTTCCGAACGGGTCCATGATGGCTGCCATATCGTCGGAAATACGGGAGTCTAATTTAACAACATTGGACGCCGGCAACGAAAGGTATTCGGCAAAACAACCATCCCTGTTCACTCCCACTCCGATGGTATTTTCACACACGTGCAATTTACCCCGTCTGCAATTCCGGCAATGACCGCAGGCGATATGTCCCTCGCCCGTAACGCGGTCGCCAATTTGAATATTCTTCACTCCGCGACCTTTCTCAATCACCTCACCTACATATTCATGTCCGATAATCATGGGTGTTTTAATGGTACGCTGCGACCATGCATCCCACTTGTAAATATGTAAATCGGTGCCACAAATGGCTGTTTTTTTGATTTTAATCAACACATCGTTGATCCCAACATGCGGCATGGGCATATCCTGCATCCAGATGCCTTTTTCAGGACGGAGTTTGACAAGGGATTTCATATGTTTATAATTGCTTTTTTATGGTCACATGGAACTTACAAAATAAAATTTAAACATTTCCCTGTGGATCAAAATTGTTTAAATTTTGTCATGTTGGTTGCATCTTATTTACTGTTTTTTTATTTACGATTTACTATTTTGAGGATAAATGCTGTTCGTGAGCTCTCCGGTAAATCGTAAATTAATTTATCATTATTTATTTTTCAACAATCCTAATTCCTTTCCGGTTTTGCAAAAGGCGTCAACGCACTGATCCAATTGCACAGCGGTATGGGCGGCAGAGAGCTGAACCCGGATGCGCGCCTGATCTTTCGGCACTACCGGATAATAGAATCCAACCACGTAAATCCCCTCATCCAGCATCCGGGCTGCAAATTCCTGTGCCAGTTTGGCATCGTATAACATCACAGCACAAATAGCCGATGCCGTCGGTTTGATATCAAAACCTGCCTTTTTCATTTTTGAAACAAAATAAGCTGTATTTTGATGCAACTTTTCCTGAAGCTCATTGGTTGTCTCCATCAGTTGAAACATCCTGATGCCGGCAGCTGCAACCATAGGCGGAATTGAATTTGAGAAAAGATAGGGACGGGAACGTTGACGCAACAGATCAATGATTTCCTTTTTCCCGGTTGTAAAACCACCGATAGCTCCTCCGAAGGCTTTACCCAGGGTTCCGGTTATGATTTCGATTTTACCTTTTAAGTTATACAATTCTGTTACACCACGACCTGTTTCACCCACAACACCTGCTGAATGTGATTCATCCACCATGACAATCGCATCATATTGTTTTGCCAGCTCATATATACGATCAAGAGGCGCCACATTGCCATCCATAGAGAACACGCCATCGGTAACAATCAGGCGAAAACGTTGCTGCTGAGCCAGTTTAAGCTGCTGTTCCAACTCATCCATATCCGCATTGGCATAGCGGTAACGTTGCGCCTTGCATAAACGCACTCCATCGATAATCGAAGCATGATTCAGGGCATCGGAAATGATAGCATCTTCTTCTGTCAATAAAGGCTCAAAAACCCCACCATTGGCATCAAAACAGGCAGCATATAAAATAGCATCTTCCGTACCGAAAAACCGGGAGATTTCAGTTTCAAGTTGTTTATGGAGATCCTGAGTACCAC
The DNA here is from genome assembly GCA_029973975.1 of Paludibacter sp. Classification (GTDB taxonomy): domain Bacteria; phylum Bacteroidota; class Bacteroidia; order Bacteroidales; family Paludibacteraceae; genus Paludibacter. The sequence continues at coordinate 25,831 of JARKQF010000139.1, read as the reverse complement.
AGATAAACCGTACAGAAGACATGCCGTAACCATGCGTTTCCAGCGCTTCTGTCGCAGCGGCTTTCAATTCCGGATGATTCGACAACCCCAGGTAGTTGTTCGCGCAAAAATTCAGCACTTCTTTGCCATCCGATACCCGGATAACAGCGCCCTGCGGAGACAAAATAATCCGCTCGTTCTTGTACAGACCGGCGGATTCTATTTCGGACAACACTTTTGTCAGGTGAGTTTTAAATCTTTCAAACATAATTTTCTGTGTTTTGATCTAACGACTCACAAATATAAATGAAATCAGAGATAAATTTATGTTAGGGCTAATATTTTTTGCATGAATATTTATTTAATTGATATTTTCAAATGATTGTTCTCCGGTAAAAACAATTTGATCCTGAGCGTAACAAGAGGTCTTAGATTTGTATATTTTTAAAATGTTTACCAAACAACAACAGTGTCAAATCTGAAAATCAGAATTTAAATTCTTTTTTCTGAAATCAGTTTGATAAATCAAACGATAAACCAGAGGATAAATTTTACATGCCACACAGAAACCGACAGCAGCTTCCAGCAGAGCACATATTCCGAAAACAATGGTAAAAACGACTGCGGCAGTATTCAAGCCGAATAGAACTGCCAGACTGATTATCACAGAGAATAACAATCCGATGCGGGCAGCGAAGATCTTCGGACCAGCATTGATCAATTGCGGATTTACCTTCAATTTAGTCAGTATAAACTTTGAAACAATCGCCAGCGGACTATATTGTGGTTTTTCAATGCTACGTACAAAAAAATCAGCAACTAAGAACAACACTGGAATGATACTGAATGTAAGCAAAAAAACAACCAACAGAATAACGGTAAAAAATCCGTTTAACCGAGCTACATGTTCATCAATTTTCTTGAATGATATCGGACAAAATGCATTATTACTCATACCTTTAATTTTATCTTATTAATTACGATACAAAAATAAGGGTACCGGAACAAGCTCCCAATACCCTTTTTGGCGTAATTCAATACCATAAACAAGGTATTTTACAAAAACGAATCCAACGTACCGGTTTCCAACACCTTATATTTACCGTTTGATTCGGTTACCGTACAACATTCAGTATAGGCATCATGCTCGAAAATAATGATTTGATTGTGTGCGATAGCTTCGTCGAGCAAAATTTTCTTTTCTGTCATGGAAGTCACCGGAAAAGTATCGTATGCCGACACCCAGGCCAGCGGGACATTGGGTGCAGCAGGAATTACATCACCCGCATAAACAAAGGTTTTATCTCCTTTGCTGATATAGGTGACCAACTGACCCGGCGTATGACCATTAAACAATTTCAGCGTTACATCCGGACAAACATCCGTGGTATCGGTTACCAGTTTCAGGCGACCGGCTTCCTGAACCGGCAACATATTCTCCGGAAAATAAGAATCGCCTTCCCTGACATTCGGATTCAGAAAATTTTCCCACTGGGTTTTCCCTACCCAATAATCGGCATTGGGAAAAGTCAGCACCAATTCCTTATTTTCATTATACCTCGTGCAATCGCCGCAATGGTCGAAATGCAGGTGGGTTAAAATAACATCTGTAATATCGTTACAGCTCAGACCGAAATCCTGCAATGCCACCTCAAAATCCACAATTTCCTTTATACCATAAAAACGCAGGTAATCCTTTTGCTTATTACCGGTTCCTGTATCAATCAGGATTTTTTTCTCTCCTGTATCGATAAGCAAACAACGCATGGTCAGTTTGCAAAAATTATCCTCATCGCACGGATAACGCTTTTTCCACACCCGCTTCGGCACAACTCCGAAACAAGCCCCTCCATCGGCGTTAAAATGTCCGGCTTCAATTTTATATATGTTCATTGTTACTTAATTTTTTATTACTTTTGCTGATTCTTTTAAACCGGTACAAAATTAAATAAAAACCGTATTCTGACAAATCAATATGCAGCGTGTACATTTCATAGCCATTGGTGGAGCAGCCATGCACAACCTGGCCATTGCCATCAGTAAAAAAGAAAATTATGTCGTAACCGGCTCAGATGATGAAATCTTCGAACCATCTTACAGCAGGTTGAAAGAACATGGTTTACTTCCTGAAAAAACAGGTTGGTTCCCGGAAAAAATTAATAAAAACCTGTCGGCTGTGATTTTGGGAATGCATGCCCGTGAGGATAACCCGGAGCTCATTCGCGCAAAAGAACTGAAACTGAAAATCTATTCTTTTCCGGAATATCTTTATCAGCAAACCCGCAACAAAACCAGAATAGTAGTAGGCGGCAGTCATGGTAAGACATCCACCACCGCGATGATCTTGTATGTGCTCAAAAAATTAAAAATTGAAGCTGATTATATGGTCGGAGCTCAAATAGAAGGCTTTGACAACATGGTGAAACTATCCTACGAATCCCGGATTGCCGTATTTGAAGGAGATGAGTACCTGACCTCTCCTATCGATCTGCGTCCGAAGTTTCACCTGTACAAACCTCACGTTGCTATCCTGACCGGTATCGCTTGGGATCACATCAATGTATTCCCTACATTTGAAAATTATGTAGAGCAATTTCGCAAATTTGTTGATTTGATGGAAACACAGGGACGACTGATTTATTTTAAAGAAGATCCGGAGTTGCAGAAAATAACAGATAACCTGCGTAGAGATATCGTTCCTTTTCCTTATCAGACACCTGAGCATGAAATTCTGAACGGAATAACCTATTTGAAAACGCGTAAAGGGAATGTGCCTTTAAAAATCTTCGGAGAACACAACCTGCAAAACCTGCATGCAGCCCGTTTGGCCTGTAAACAAATCGGGGTGACCGAAGATCAGTTTAACAACGCCATTTCCGATTTTCCGGGTGCTTCGAACCGGATGCAAAAAATTTGCGAAACCAGCAATGCTGTTGCATTCAAGGATTTTGCACATTCTCCTTCAAAATTAAAAGCCACAGTGCATGCCGTAAGAACTCAATACCCGGCTAAGAAACTCGTTGCCTGTATGGAATTACATACTTTCAGCAGCCTGACCGATGCTTTCCTGCCTCAATATGCAGGTTGTATGGAAGAAGCAGATGTGGCTTTTGTGTATTTCAACCCTGAAGTTATCAAACACAAAGGATTGCAACCCATTGATCCGGAAAAAGTAAAAGATGCTTTCGGAGGAGATAACCTCAATGTTTATACCGATTCATCAGCATTACAGGCTACACTGAAAAGCATGCAATACGACAATTCTGCGCTTTTGCTGATGACATCCGGGAATTTTTCAGGTGTAAACCTGGTGGAATTTGCAAAAGAACTATTAGAATAAATTGTCACCAGACTCCAGTCACCAGACTCCAGAGATCAGGCTACTGACCGGAGACTGGAGACCGGAGACTGGAGACCGGAGACATTAAAGAAAATGGACACAAAACAAAAACTACTCGATCAGCGTTACATGCGCATGGCACGCATTTGGGCGGAGAATTCATATTGCGAGAGAAGAAAGGTTGGGGCATTGTTGGTAAAAAACAAGATGATTATCTCTGACGGATACAACGGGACGCCCTCCGGATTTGAAAATAAATGCGAGGATGAGAACAATGTATCAAAAGCATACGTGTTACATGCAGAAGCCAATGCCATCAGCAAAATCGCCCGCTCACACAACAGCAGCGACGGCGCTACCCTGTATGTAACTGCATCGCCCTGTATCGAATGCTCCAAATTAATCATTCAGGCCGGAATTAAAAGAGTTGTTTACGGAGAGGAATACCGCATCATGGATGGCGTTGAACTATTACGAAAAGCAGGTATCGAAGTTGAACTGCTTAAACCGGATCAGGAATAAGCTTATTTTTACAAAAAAAGGATCAGACACAATGACAAAGAAAAATCTTTCACTGGTTATCATCGTACTGGCAGCACTCATCAGCGGCATTTTGCTGGGCAATTTAATTGCAACAAGGCAACAAAGAGGCCTGGATGCTGCATTTGGTAATTTATTCAAGAACTTTTCATCATCAGATAATAAAATATCAGAACTACTTCAACTGATAGACAGTTATTATGTTGACTCTGTAGATGTAAACGACCTGACCGAAGAAATGGCGACTGAGTTAATTGCAAAACTGGATCCACATTCGGTTTACATCCCGGCAAAGGACCTTGAAATTGTCAACAACGAACTGGAAGGAAGTTTCTCCGGCATTGGAGTGCAGTTTAACATCCAAAACGACACCATCATGATTATTTCGGTCATCAGTGGCGGTCCGTCTGAAAAGGTAGGTTTATTAGCCGGCGACAGAATCGTGATGGTCGACGACTCGGTATTTACAGGCAAACAGATTAACAACGAAAAGGTACTGCGTAAACTTCGCGGACCAGTCAACACCAAAGTTAAACTAGGCATCAGAAGACACGGCACCAAAGAACTATTGACATACACCATCACACGGGGTGAGATTCCGGTCAGTTCGGTCGACATCAGTTATATGGTAGCGCCTCAGACCGGTTTGATAAAAGTCAACAAATTCGGCGAATCAACTTATTCCGAGTTTCTTGTGGCCATTGCCAAACTGAAGAAAGAAGGCGCAACCAAATTCATTATCGATTTACGTGAAAATAGTGGCGGCTACCTGGAAAGGGCTATTTCAATGATCAATGAATTTCTTCCTGCCGGTCAACTCATTGTCTACACTGAAGGTAAATCATATCCGCGTTTCGACGCGAAATCAGACGGAACAGGAAGTTGTATCAGTAATCCGGTCGTTGTGCTGATTGATGAATTTTCAGCATCAGCCAGTGAAATCTTTGCCGGGGCAATCCAGGATAACGACAGAGGAACCGTCATTGGCAGAAGATCATTCGGGAAAGGGCTTGTACAACAGCAAAAACCATTATCAGACGGTTCGGCAATCCGTTTAACCGTGGCAAAATACTACACCCCATCCGGGAGGAGCATCCAGAAACCATATCAAATCGGAAACAATGAAGATTACAATATGGATTTGTATAACCGGTTCCTGCATGGAGAATTCTACACGAAGGACAGTGTACATCAGGCAGACACCATTGAATACAAGACCCTTTCCGGCAGGACTGTTTATGGCGGCGGTGGTATCATGCCCGACATTTTCATTCCTCGCGATACGACTGAATTTACTCCTTATCTGAATAAAGTTGTCAACTACGCGCATTTATATCAGTTTGCTTTTGCCTACACCGATAAAAACAGACAGCAACTAAGCAAATATAAAGACTGGAAAGCGATGTTAAGGTATCTGGACAGTCAGCCACTTTTACAGGAATTTGTCGCCTATGCCGAAGAAAAAGGTGTAAAAGCGGTACCAAAGGAAATCAAACAATCAGAAAACTTCATCCTGACACGTTTGAAGGCGTACATCTCACGAAATATCCTGGGTGATGCCGGATTCTTCCCTATCCTGTTTAAAGATGATGAAGCGGTAAAAAAAGCCATCGAAGAACTTGCCAGAAAATAAAAAAACGCCCGGTTTATCTGAATTGATAACCGGGCGTTTTAGTTGACTTACCAGGATTCGAACCTGGACAGACAGATCCAGAATCTGTAGTGCTACCGTTACACCATAAGTCAGTTTGGTGTTTGGGGATGCAAAAATAATATAAATTGATCGAAAAACAAAGAAATCAATTAAAAAAAGTAAAAACAACAAGATCATCGCATTAAAGCATATACGAAGTGTTTGATTATGAAAGATTTTGTAAACTTTCAATTATTTTATTTGTTTCAGATTTATGCCTGAGTAAATACCACAATTGAAAAAGGATTTGGAATTCATACAGGATATGCTTAACTTTAGGCTTCCATAGAAAAAACAAAATATTAATCATGGCAAAGAAGCGAACAGTACTCATTACCGGAGCATCCGGATACATCAGCGGACATCTCCAGCAGAAACTCAAAACACAAGGTTATAGAGTTCGTACACTCACAACGAATATATTGAACTCTAATGTGGAAGATTGTTTTTACTGGAATCCCGAGAATCAGGATATCAACCGGAAAGCTTTTGATTCTGTGGATTATATCATTCATTTGGCAGGAGCTAATATCGGGGCAGCGCGATGGACAAAAAGACGGAAGCAAGAAATTTTAGATAGCCGTGTGAATGCTACCCGGTTTCTTTTTGATAAAGTTCTGTTGTATAAAGTTCCGCTGAAAGCCTTTATTTCTGCTTCGGCAACAGGCTATTACGGAACAGTAACCAGCGACACTATTTTCGACGAAGAAGCGCCTGCTGCTCATGATTTTCTGGGAAATGTCTGTTTTCAATGGGAAAATGCAGCCGCCCGATTTCAGGAACTTGGTATCCGTACTGTGAAAATCCGAACAGGTGTGGTGTTGAGTAATGACGCACCTGCTTTGAAGAAAATGTTGTTACCCATCAAAATGGGAATAGGAAGTTCTCTTGGCAGCGGCAAACAATACATACCCTGGATTCATATCGATGATTTATGCGAAATATACCTGAAAGCTATTGAAGATAACACATTTACAGGTCCTTTTAACGCCGTGGCACCGCAACACATCACCAACAAAGAAATGATGAAAACGCTGTCGAAAATTCTGAAAAAACCATTTTGGTTTCCGGCAGTGCCAGCATTTGTACTAAGAATCCTTTTCGGAGAAATGGCAGATATTCTGTTGAAAGGAAGCCGGGTGCAGCCTAAAAAACTACTGGAAAAAGGCTTTGAATATCATTTCCCAGAAGTAGGGCAGATATTATTATAAACCATATAAGTCACTTCCGGCTTCTGGCCCAGGCCATCACATTGGCCGGTGAACGTTTGAAAAACAACTCATTAGCCATAAACTCCATATAGGGTTTGGTATGACGATAATACATCTTAAACCCGACACAAAGATAATTCAAGCCCGGTTCGCCTGTCGGAGTTTTGATAATGCGATTTTTCGGACATTCCCCGTTGCAAAGTTTCAGGAACTCACATTGCTTACACTGCGTCGGTAATTTATCCCGCTTGTCGGCTCCGAAACGAAGTTGTTCTTCCGAAAACATCATCTCGAAAATCGTCTTATGTTTAATGTTACCAAGCTTATATTCCGGAAAAACGTAATGATCGCAAGCGTACACATCACCGTTAAATTCCATCACCGAAGCGTGGCCACACTTTTCGGCATAAATACAGGAACCCGGCTGCTCTCCAACCGTATTTGCCAAGGTAGCATCGAATATCTGCACAAAATATCGTCCTACATCCTTGCGTACCCACTCATCAAAAATATCAATGTAAAACTTCCCAAATTTACGGGCATCCACAGTCCAGGGTGCAATCACATAATCATCTTCCTCTTCAGGTCCCATCAATTTCAGTCCGCTTGGAACATCGTTCTTATGGATACGCTCTACAATAGGTGAGAACTGCATGTAACGACTACCTATCTCTTTAAAGAAATTATATACTTCAAGCGGATAATCCACATTATAATCATTGATCACCGAAAGTGTATTAAATTCAACGCCATGTTTCTGAAGTAATTCAATACCGCGCATAACCTGTTTGAAAGTACCACTTCCACCCTTGTTTTTACGGTATACATCATGACAATGTTCCGGACCATCAATTGAGATTCCGATCAGGAAATTATTGTCTCTGAAAAATTTACACCAGTCATCCGTCAGCAGTACACCATTGGTTTGCAAACTGTTGTCGATCCGTCTGCCGCGACCATGTTTTTTCTGATATGCGAGGGCTTTATTGTAGAATAACTTATCACGCAACAACGTTTCTCCGCCATGCCAGGTAAAAAGCACTTCAGGAACAGGTTGCGCCTGGATGTAACTCTCAATGTATCTTTCGAGAATTTCATCACTCATGTGGTAGCTTTGTTTTCCTTTATATAAATTTTCCTTTTCCAGGTAATAACAATAGCTGCAATTCAGATTGCAGATTGAGCCTGTTGGTTTTGCCATCACATAAGTAGGCATCGAAAGAGGATTAAATACAGCGGTTTTTTTCATGTGTTTCTTTTTTAATATCTTAATCCCACAGAAGCGATTAATTTAGTCACATTCAACAATCGCAATAATCAATTAAAACTACGTTACTGATATTGAATATATATCGGTTGCGGTTTTAATTTCAGTAATTCCGGTGGTGTAAGCATGCGGTTGGGTGATTTCTTCAAATCATTTTTATAAAACAACTTGAATCCGGTAAATTGCACCGGCTCCCTGTATATATAGCGATTATAAGTACTGTTCTTAAGCACCGGCTCTCCCCATCCATCCATGTGCATAACAAGCTGTACTTCAGGATGCAGTTTAATGTTTTTATAATTTTTCACCATACCCTGCGTAAAGCGATGCACAATAAGCATCTTTGGAGGCAGGTTGTTTTCCCGGACTAATTTAGCCAGGTATTCCGAACAAAAATTGACATCCTCAGCATCGTACCAACCAATTTTCTTCCCCGGAATGTTCCCGTCTTTCATCGAAAACTCAGGATCGATACCTAAATGAACATGAGGCATCTTAAGATACTTCTCCAACAAAGGCACTTCGTGTCGCAGATTGCTCAGTCCGACCTGAATGTCTAAAAAAACGACGGCATCACCCATTCTGGCAATTGCTAATGCAGAATCAATCTGTAGCTCAGGCATGCGTTTGCAGTAAGTCCCGTCGGACATAGGAATACCCTGCGCCACCACCGCGATATAGTGAATGGCCGGCTGTACCGGTGTAGCCGGATCGGCTGTTTCCCAGGCCTTCACTTCAGCATTCAATCTGTCCCACATCTCTTTCGGCGGATATTCGCCCAACGCTCCCATTTTCTTTGAATAAAGATTACCGTAATAAGCTACAATTCTTTTAAACGGTAAAATTGCCCCTGGTAACGGATAAGGCTGATTTTGGACCGGCCACATTCCGGTGGTGTCTCCGTTTGCCAAAGCTGTTATTTTTTGCAGATAAGCAAGGGTATCTATTGTGACAACTTCTGTCTTAATATCCTTTTCTGATGTTGTGTTTTCTGATGTTTGTCCTCCAGCATCTTCCTTATCTTCCTGCGTAGGATTGCGAACACATCCGATAAACGACAGAGATAAAACGAAAATAAAAAGATAGAATAATTTACTTCTCATGTTGAACTTATTTAATAACTATTCACGATCCTTTATTCCTTACTCGCTGAAGAACGTACGTTTCATTGATTTCAAAAGACCCTGAGGAGTCAGTTCCGGAACAATCATACGGCGAACAGTTTGTAAAGGTTGAATCGAGTCACATTTGTTTGACAAAATGAACGAAAGTTTAAAATACCTGCTTAATTCCATTGCCGCCTGATGATCGTAAACTCCATTCGGATACGCCCAGTAACAGACAGGCTTACCTGTTATATCTTCCAGTTTTGCTTTGGGATTGACAACCTGTTGCAGCCAGTCGTTTTCTTCTTTGTATTTTGTTGCCATCGTATGATCCCAGCTATGCAACCCAATTGTATGACCATTCTCAGAAAGTTGTTTAATCTGATCTGTTGTCATATAATTCTTTTTATTATATGTAATGGTCATGATAAAAAAAACACCCTTAAATCCAAACCGTTCCATAACAGGGGCTGCAATTTCAACATGCTCTGTTCTGGAATCATCAAAACTGATCATCACCGGCTTTTCAGGTAAAGCTTTATTATAAACGAGGTAATCATACAACTGATCGGGCAAAACAGACTGAAAACCACTATCTGCCAGCACTTTCATGTGTGCCTCAAATGTTGCAGGGCTGACAGAGTAGTCACCTTTTGCACTTTCACTTATACGATGATAACAAAGAACAGGCACTTCAGCTTTTTGGAGGATTTCAACGGCTGTATTTGCAGCTTGTCTGACATCAGGCTTTTTCTCAGTTTGTTGTTTATCTGTGGATATTTTGTCAGTCGATACATCACGCTTAACAGGATGATTATCCGTGTTGACACAACTATAGATTGCCGACATCAGAATCAGGCAAGGTAACAAGAGAAGTTTATTCCGCATTTAACTCAATATAATTATAATCCCAGTACCTTCACATCAACTAAAAATTCCGTATATAAATCAATCTGATAATCTGAACCCAGGATTTTACGCGTAACCGTATTGAGTTTGAGTTTAAATGAGTCCTTTTTTATATACTCCTGCAAATCAGCATTTGTTACATCCAGCACAAGTTCTTTGCCCGCCGTAAGAGGTATATTATCTTTCCAGGCAACTTTAATTTCCGGCAAGTCACTACCTGCTGAAACAAAAATACTGATGGATTTTAGAAATCCGAAATCCCCTTCTGAGGGAGATTTGAGTGTCAATTTGAGTTGAGTTAACTTAATTTGTTCAACTAAATCTTTGCTGGTGTTATTGACTGCAAAAACAGATTCAGAATTGGTTTGAATATCAGGAGTAAAAAAGTCAAACGGCGTATCAAACGGCACTGATTTCTGAATCGTTACAGATTCTTTAAAATCCATTTTAAACTGTGTTAATTTACTCAAATCTTCACAGGAAGAAAAAATAAATACTAATATAAATATTTTCAAAATTGACTTTTTCATACGATTAAATTTTATTTTTACTTTTTTATTTATTTGCTTTTGTTTGTTTTATTTGTCAGCAATTCCGTCTTTAAGCTCTTTCTACAAATCTTATTTTGATTTCATGCAAATACGACTGAATCATCTAAAATACGGATGTAAAGATACTTTATTTCACTTATTTACTAACAACAAACATACATTTTTTGTTGAACAAATCTTTTTCTGAAATATAATTGTAAAAATCAGCTGATATGAAAGCCCTGACTCAACAATTCTGCTGATTTAAACTGATTGTATTTTTCTTTATGCAGTGGATAATCCCAGCATCCCATACTGTGGTAGATATTCCCTCCGAAGCCTACTTTAAACTTGTATAACCCATACAGAGGATGTGCAGTATCCGGATTTGGCGCTACCCCGAACATGTCATATTCGGTACACCCATGTTCTTTTGAAATTTTCATGGCTTCCCATTGCAGAGCATAAGTAGCCATCAGATTCCTGTTTGAAGACGAAGAGGCTCCATACAGATACGATCCTCTGTTACCTGAGATGATGAGAAACATGGCAGCCAATGGAATTTTGTCGGACTCAGCGATGAGCAAACGTACCTCAGCCGGTGAAGAAGTATGCTCCGCCCTGGCTTTCAGGATAGCTTCAAAATAACGGATATCATTCAGGAGAAAGTTATTTCTGGCCGCGGTTTCCCTGTAAAGCTGATACCATATATCTATACTTTCCAGTCCCGCCGTACGTACTTCCACCCCTCTTTTTACCGATAGTCCGATGTTATAGCGCGTTTTCGGCTTCATTTCTTTCAAAACCGTTTGCACATCAGGTCTCAAATCTACAAAAATAGTATTTGAAGGCAAGATATTAAATTGAGCTTTCTGAAAGTTCCAGTTTGAGGTATTGAAGTTGAATCTCAATTCCTGTGCATTAATTGCCGGTTCACCCAACCAGTTCCCACTTTCATCAAAATTAGCACTGTCTTTCGCCCAATACGATTCCCAGCAAAGGTCGTAGCGAATCATGATACAATTCAACGGGAGAAAAGAACGCAGACACTCCGACATTTCCTCCAGAAACCGCCCCTGATTTTCCTCATCCGGTTCAATCTCGGGTCCGTAAGGCACATAAGCAATGTAGTCGTGCCGGTTAATCTGTTGCAAAATCACCAATACATCCGAATGAATGTAATCATCCGAGGCAGCATCCTGAAATAATCTTTTTCTTCTGGATTTAAAATTCACGGCCACAGTAGAAGCCCCTAACTGATTTTTTACGCGTGACCAAAAAGCAGTTTGCTGTACAATCGGAGTCTGAAAAAGTTCATCCACCCTTTTACCGGAAACATCTGAAAGCATGACAAATAAAGCCGGCAACCGGCAATTTTTAAACGTTCGACAAATGAACCGGCAAAGGTAAGCATAAAAAACCGGCAAAAAAACACCTGGTATTAGATTGATTATCCCGGATTTACCTGAAAAACGGAGTCTATCCTTTCATCTATCTTAATTTATCATATTTTCAACACAAAATTTGTTAATCTGAGCAATTATTGTATATTTGCAAAGCTTTAACTGAATCAAGTATGTCGAAGAAAATCTCCAAAACCAAGAAAATGCTGATTGAAGTCGCCCGCGACTTGTTTGCCACTCACGGTAAGCGCAATATTACCATGAATGATATCGCAGAAGCATCTAAAAAAGGGAGACGTACGCTTTACACTTACTTTAACAACAAAGACGAAATTTTTAAAGCGGTAATCGACAAAGAGCTGACATTCTTGTTGGAAGAACTGGCCCGGGTTTCACAGGAAGCTTATGCACCCGACACCAAACTGCGAAATATTGCCATTACACACCTTGATGCAGTAAAATACATCGTAAACCGCAACGGCTCGCTTAGCGCCGACTTCTTTCGTGACATTTACGAAGTGGAACGTGCCCGGAGAAAAATCGACATGGCTGAAATCAAAATGATTCGCGACATACTCGAAGAAGGTATTGAACAAAAAATTTTCAAGAAAATGGATCTGGATTTGTCTTCTGTGGTTGTTTTTCATGCCATCAAAGGATTGGAGGTGCCCTATATTCGTAAAACACTGACAAAAGCATTCGAGGAAAACAAATACAATATCATCGAGTTCATCTTTAACGGCATCAAAATTGATAAAATGCCTTACAGCAATTAATTGCGCTGCCTCATAATGCTTGTAGCCTGATTGTAACATCTTCTTCTTATTTCTGAAATACACGTTTCGTAGTTTTGCAGCAAAATTTCAAACACAATACTGCAATGACGAAAGGTCAATTTTTTTATTTATCCATCATTCTGTTTCTCATTACAATCTCCGTCCCCATGCAGGCTCAGTCTGTTATCAAAGGGACTGTTACCGACCGGAAATACAACGAACCTCTCACCGGTGCAGCGATCCTTGTCGAGGGAACTACCACCGGAACAACGGCTGATATCGACGGTAATTTTGAAATTAAAATCGCACCGGGTAAATATACGCTCATCGTTTCCTATGTATCATACACCACACGTAAAATTACGGATATAATCGTTACAAGAAATCAGCCAGCCATACTCAATATTGAGATGGAAGAAGCTTCCATGGAACTCGAAAGCGTACAGGTTGTGGCCCGTATGAAAACCGACACAGATCTGTCGATGCTCAGGAGTGTCCGGACTTCTCTCCAGGTGGTTAGCGGCATCTCATCTCAGCAAATAGGAAGAACGCTCGACAGAGACGCTTCCGAAGTCGTAAAAAGGATACCCGGCGTAACCATTCAGGACAATCGCTTCATCATTGTCAGAGGTCTGAATCAACGCTACAACAACGTTTGGCTCAACAATGCGGCAACGCCAAGCAGCGAAACGGACGTAAAGGCATTTTCCTTTGACGCCATCCCCAGTAACATGATCGACAATTTATTAATTTATAAAACCGGATCAGCAGAACATGCGGCAGAAGCTACAGGAGGTTTTATTAAAATCACAACTAAAAACATTCCGGATGATGATTTCATGCAGGTAGAATACGGGGTCGCCTATAATGATGTAACCACTTTTAAAGAAATGTTGTTACCGGATTTAATGCCGATGGATCTATTCGGTTTGGGCTCTGTCAATCGTGCATTACCAGCCGGTTTTCCGGCCAATCTGAATGAAATCTCCATAACCCAAAGAGATGCAGCTGCATTACAATTACCATCCCAATGGATTGCTCAACCGTTGATTGCACTTCCAAATCAGAAACTTTCATTTTCGATGGGAAAGAAATGGAATTTAGACTTTGGCGCCCGGCTCGGGACCATGACATCGGTAAGTTATAGTAATTCTTACAGCACCCGCAACAACATGTTGAATTACATGTACGAAAGATATGACGAAGCAAATGATACCCCCATCTATTTATACCGCTATACGTCGGATATTTATTCCCGCGATTTTAAAATCGGCATTTTACACAACTGGTCCTATCAAAATTCGGAAGGAACAAGGTTGGAATTTAAAAACCTGTTAAACCAGATTGGCATCGATAAAACAGCCAATACGGAAGGATGGAACAATTACAGAATGAGTAACTTTCAGTATTTCAGCAATCAATACTCTTCCAGAACGACTTATTCCGGTCAGCTGAGTGGAAATCATAGAGTCAGAAACATGGACGACAACCTGCTTGACTGGAACATAGGCCTTGCCTACGCCAACCGGATGGAACCTAACCGGCAGAACCGTAGCAATAAAGAAGTATCTCCCGGCATTTACCAGTATGTCTTACCGGATGTCCCCAGCATCAATGAACTCGGGCGTTTGTACATGACCAACCATGAATATGTAGTTACTGCCGTCCTGAATCGCGAAAGGAAAATCAACCTGATTAACCAACAATCTACTATAAAAGCAGGACTTTATAATGAATTCAAAACCAGAAATTTCAGAGAAAGAAGCATCACCTACCGGAATGCTTACGGCAACCTGAGCACTGCTGAAATCAACCAGTTGCCTTTTGAATCTCTTTTTACAGAACCTTATCTGGGTACCGGCAAGGTAATCAGCGCCGACGAACAAACCAATATCGCCAACGCATACACAGCTCAGAACTGGTTATCCGCCGGTTATGCTGCATTGGTTTTGCCTTTAGGTAATTTCAACATCAACGCCGGACTAAGGGCTGAATTCAACCGCCTCATGCTACAAGGTTATTATCACGCAAGTGCACCTGTAAGAGTCGACAATCCAGAGATTGATTTCTTTCCTTCATTGAATACTTCATACAATATTAACGAAAAAAGTTTACTCAGAATCGCTTATTCCCGCAGCATCAATCGACCGGAATTCAGAGAGATAGCTCCATTAACTTATTACGATTTTACTGAAAAGAACTCGATTGTAGGAAATCCTGATTTAAAGGTTGCAAGCATTCAAAACATCGATTTTCGTTTTGAACACTACCCTACTCCGGGTGAAACATTTACCTTAGCTGCGTTTTACAAACACTTCAGGAATCCGATAGAAATGGTAAGCATCGGACAGGGCTCGCTCTTTTCCTTCAACAACGCCAAAGGAGCAACCAACATCGGACTTGAACTTGAAATAAAAAAATCACTTGCCTTCATCGGTTTAAAAAACCTGAATGTCAATCTGAACGCTTCTTTAATTTCCAGTATGGTGGAATTTGAAGATCAGGAAACTGAGCGAAACAGAGCGTTACAGGGTCAGTCACCCTATGTTGTAAACATCGGCTTATATTATCAACCGGAGAATAATGGTCTGTCTGCATCTCTCATGTATAATGTGACAGGAAAAAGAATTCTGGTTGCCGCACAGCTAAATCAAGCTATAGTAGAAGTCCCTGATATTTACGAAATGCCCCGTCATGTAATAGACTTCACTTTCAATAAAAAACTGGGGAAGCAAATTGAACTGAAGTTTGGTATCAAAGACTTGTTGTCACAGGATCATCTTACGCAGCAAACCTATGAATATCAACAAAATGGAACAAATCAAAGAGTAACACTCACCAACAAACGCTACAACACAGGAAGAACCTGGTCATTAGGAGTTAACTGGACATTGAAATAATTTTACTTTGTTACATTTTTTACATCACTTTGTAATATGTTTGTAACATGTATTTCATTCCTTTGCAGCGAAAATAACAATTATTATTTAATCAATTAATTAGTTTGGGATGGATAGCATTTACATTGTCATCGTACTCGTATTACTGGCTCTGGCAACACTCGACCTGGTAGTAGGAGTTGCTAACGACGCCGTAAACTTTCTGAATTCAAGCGTCGGGTCCAGAGTTGCTCCTTTATGGGTCATTCTTACCGTAGCTTCAGTTGGCGTAATCATTGGCTCTTTCTTTTCTACCGGTATGATGGAAATCGCCCGAAGCGGGGTTTTTTATCCTGAAAAATTCACCTTTGCCAGTATCATGATGCTATTTTTGGCTGTTATGATTACTGATGTAATTTTACTAGACATCTTCAATACATTCGGATTACCCACTTCTACAACCGTATCGCTGGTTTTCGAATTGCTCGGTGCGGCTGTTGCTGTTTCTTTGTTCACTATCTGGCAAAACAATGAGGTGGTCGATTTGACACAATATATTAATACCGGCAAAGCACTTAAAATCATCTCCGGTATTTTTGTCTCCGTGTTGCTTTCCTTCGCTGTCGGTTCGGTGGTTATGTATATTTCCCGTATTATTTTCTCGTTTAATTACCAAAAATCATTTCAATATGTCGGCGCCCTCTGGGGAGGAATTGCACTTACCGCCATTGCTTATTTTGCAATCCTGAAAGGGTTGAAAAGCACCACGCTGATTTCCGGGGAAAGTATGCAGTACCTCAATGAACACACCGGCATCATCCTGCTTTACACATTCCTGGGCATGACCGGGCTAATGGCTCTGTTACAACATGCATTTAAAGTTAACATCCTGAAAATCATCATCCTTTCCGGCACTGCTGCTTTGGCGCTCTCATTTGCCGGAAACGACCTGGTGAATTTCATTGGCGTATTCATGGCGGGGCTTAGCTCTTATCAGTTTGCAGGAGAATTTGTAGCTCAGGGCGGCAACGTGGACAATTTGTATATGGGACGATTATCCGAAGCTGTAAATGTAGACTGGAGGTTCCTGTTAGGTTCCGGAATTATAATGGTTCTGGCATTGTGGTTCAACAAAAAATCCCGCACGGTTACCAAAACAGAAGTAAATCTTTCCCGGCAAGGAGAAGGCCTTGAACAATTCTCCTCAACCGGCGCATCTCGTTCACTGGTCAGAAATGCACTCAGTATAGGTAAATTTGTGAATTACATCACTCCGCAAAAAGTAAAGGATTTTATCGAAAGCCGTTTTAGACCCCTTGAAAAGAAAGAACCAAACGATCCATCCTTCGACCTTATACGAGCTTCAGTCAATCTGACAGTTGCAGCCATGCTGATTTCCCTCGGGACATCATTAAAACTGCCTTTATCAACTACATACGTAACATTCATGGTTGCCATGGGTTCCTCGCTGGCCGACCGGGCATGGGGACGCGAGAGCGCAGTATACCGGATTACCGGGGTACTAACCGTAATCAGCGGATGGTTCCTAACGGCTGTAGCAGCCTTCACTGCCTCGGCAGCAGTTGCATTTCTATTGATGTACGGTGGTGTTTACGCTATCATTGGGCTACTGATTCTCGTGGTCGTTCTTATCATTCAATTTACCATGGTGCATAAAAAACGTGTTGCCAAAGAGGAAGCCAAAGAAACCACGCTTGAAATCAAAAACGAATCAGATCTGATTCAGTCTTGCTCCAATGAGATGGAAGAAGCTATTGAAACCACAATCCGGATTTACAGAGATACGTTAGACGGATTGTTCAATGAAGACAGGAAAAAACTCAATCAATTACATAAAGAAGCAGATTTTCTTTACCGTAAGTACAAAAATCGCCGGCATTATGAGGTTGTACCAACACTCAAGCGACTCGAAAGCGCTCCTGTAGAGGTAGGTCAGTTCTACATTCAGGTCATTGATTATTTTTACGAAATCTCAAAATCACTCAAAGTAATGACCGAGTCCAGCTTCAAATACATCAATGATAACCACGAGGGATTCACAAAAGAACAAGTAAACGACCTTACAAAGTTAAGCGAACAGGTTATTGAAGTGGCATCTGACTTCATATCGATGATTCAATCCTGGGATTATTCACGATTTGACAATCTACTCGAAAAGAGACATCTTATTGCCGATTACTATGCGCAGGCAACCCGTAATCAGATCAAAAGAGCAAAATCCAAAGATTCGGGAACACGCAACAGTATATTGTTCCTCAGCCTGCTAAACGAAACAAAAATCATCGCTTTGCAATCAAGCAACCTGATGAAATCTCAAAAAAGACTTGTAAAAATGAAACAATAGAAGGAATATCACAGCCACTTGAGTTCCTTATATCCCAAAGCGCTTAACCGGATGGCTTCAGCCAGTCCGGTTTTTGCTTTCCATCCTGTTTCGGCTGTCAACAATTCACCCGCACAAACGAAAGCCGGAGCCGTCATCTGCTTATATTGCCGGTAATCATAAAAGTTAGGAATCCGGAACACATAAGATATAGCTGTAGAAAAAACCATAATCAGCCAGATTAGCCCTTTCGGGATACGCACAATCAAGGCTTTTTTCTGTAAAGAAGTCGCAATCTCCCTGATTATATCATAGTTGGTAATTACATCATCCGCAGTTGTAAAATACAATTTATGTTCTTCACTATTTTCTTTCGACATGATGTAAATGGCTTCCACCAGATCGCCGACATAAATATAGCTCAGCAACTGTACTTTACCCGATGGCAGTGGAGCAAAACCCTTTTTAACCATTTTAAAAAGGGTCAGCATAGCCGGATCACCCGGCCCGATTACTGCCGGCGGACGAAAAGCTGTCGTTGGAAACAATTGTGACCTAAGTAGTTGCTCCGCCCTGAGTTTGGCTACACCATACGGCTCAATCGGAGCGGACACATCAGATTCTCGTAAAACCTTCCCGTTTATATTTGGTCCAGCTGCAGCAAGCGATGAAGCCAGGATAAAACGTTTCGGCTTCCACTGCTGCCTGTTCAGGCAATCGAGCAGATGAAGCACGGGTTCATAATTCATACGCTCATAATCTTTGCTGTTACGACCCGTGGTCACACCTGCAAGGTGTATCACGACATCTACTTCGGGTAAAATCAAATCTGCACGTTCAAAAATCTCTACCCCTCCTTTGATTTCTTTCAACCTACCCAACAGATCAGATGGAATTTTTCCGGGGTTCCTAACCAATCCGAATACTTCATGCCCTTCAGCAATTAACTTCCTGCAAAGATGAATTCCAATAAAGCCGGTACAACCGGTAATAAAATAGCGCATAATGAGTTATAAAATTAAAACACAAGACATTTCAGCAAAATAAGCTATTGCAAAGATAAAAAATATTTAAAAAACACGTTTTAAATGAGACATTATTCCGTTGCAATTCTTACAATTATTAATTACGCAATTATTATCTGAAATATTGTTAACACAACTCTAAAATGAAGTTAATTTTCATGGTAATTTCATATCTTTGTGGCAATTAAACGAAGAATATACAATTGAATATATTTACCTGTTTTAAAACAATCTTACCAAATTACTTTACAATGAAAAAAAGAGGTTTTACTTCACAAAATGCGATTTACAGTTTAGCCATAGTCATCGTCTTATTGTTAAGTGGTTGTGAATCATTTATCGACCCTCGTTTCCTGACCAACATAGCAACAAAACCCATTTCAAACATCACTATTGAGTCCGCTCTGTCCGGCGGAACAATACGCACATCTGTAAATACAGGCGGAACAATAAAAAACAGGGCTGAAGTAACCATTACAGGGCGCGGAGTCTGCTGGAGCACTTCTCCCAATCCGACCATCAAAGACAACCATACAAGCGACGGAGCCGGTGTAGGTAATTTTATCTCCAACATTACCGGACTTGAGCCTAATTTAAGGTATTATGTGAGGGCTTATGCAATTAATGAGAATGGAATCCTTTATGGCGATGAAGTAGCTTTCTCAACTTATGTACCTGAAATCTCAACCGTATCCATTCCGGCAGGAACATTTGTCATGGGCAGTCCCAATACAGAACCTAACAGAAACAATGATGAGACCCAACACACTGTGACATTGAACGCTTTTAAACTTAGCAAATATGAAATAACCAATCAGCAATTTGCGTTATTTCTGAACACAAACAACGTCAAGGGTAATGGAAAATTCAGTACAGGACTGTATCCGGAACAAGTATTAATCCTTGCTGAAACCAGAATAGGACTGACATTTAACACGACAACAGGGTGGGAACCAGTGAAGGGTTTTGAAAACCATCCGGTTATCAATGTAACATGGTATGGTGCAGATGAGTTTGCCCGCTATGCCGGAGGAAGACTTCCGACTGAAGCCGAATGGGAATATGCTTGTCGTGCCGGTTCATCAACCCCGTTTTCCACCGGCAATTGTCTCTCTGATACAGATGCAAGCTACGATTGGGCGTTGCCTTATGGAAGCTGCTCCAATCAGAATACCACATCACCCACCGGAACAAGTCAGGTAGGTTCTTTTCCTGCCAACGCATGGGGCTTATATGACATGCATGGAAACGTATGGGAATGGTGCGGAGACTGGTACGATATGTATACAACAACAGCACAAACTAACCCAACCGGACCGGCATTGGGTTCCATGAAAGTTACACGCGGAGGAAGCTGGTATATCAACAGTTTATATTCCCGTTCTGCGATGCGTCGTAGTCATTTCCCCGACAGTTATCATAGTACCAGAGGCTTCCGGGTTGCCTACAACAATTAGTTCAGTTTTTCTTTAATGAGAAAATATAGTTCAGTCCGCCTGTACTGATATTTTTTGCCGTGATGGTTCCGCCATGGTGGATTACTGCATTCTTAACGATAGCAAGCCCCAGGCCAGTTCCACCCATTTTACGGCTTCGTCCCTTATCCACCCGGTAAAATCTTTCGAAAATACGAACCAAATGTTCTTCGGGTACACCGTTTCCGTTATCAGAAAAAGAAAAATAATAAAACTGTTCATCTTCCCTATAACAACTCATTTCCAGGGTTATATTCGTTCCGGCATAAGCCAGAGCATTATCAGTCAAATTTCTGAAAATAGAATAGATCAGTGAGCGGTTCCCCATGATCTTTAATTCATCAGGAAAATTATTTATCACCTTAAAACGTTTAGCCTCAAGTTGTAGATGCACATCATTCAACACATCTTTTACAATTTCAGCAATATCTACAATTTCTTTCTCAAACAGTGCTGTACTTTCTTCTATTTTATTCAAGGTTGAAATATCTTGTAACAAAGCTGTTAAACGCTGCGCCTGCTGAAAGGAGCGTTCAATAAAAAACCGTTGTCTTTCCGGAGTAAGATCTGGATTGCTAACAATACTTTCCATATATCCAAGTATACTGCTGACCGGAGTTTTCAACTCGTGAGAAATATTTTGAGTCAAATGCCGTTTCAACCGGTTTTCCTGTTCCTGAGCGGTAATGTCGTTTATCGAAATTTCAAAAGTTTCATCTTTAAACACAATACATTGAATTAAAAAAACTTTACCGCTTTTCTCAATGGTAATCCGTTTGCGGTTCAATTCTTTACTTCGCAACCCTTCATCAACAAAAGCATTAATTTCAGCTAATTCAGGAATCAGAAACAATGCTTCAACCGAGTAGAGGTTTGTGTCGGTCAGGATTCTGGAATACAATATAAAGTGTGAATTGACCAGAATTTCTTTTTTTTCATCAGAAAATATCCCCAACCCTTCCTGCGATATCTGAAGATGCTGAATCAGCTTCTCACGCTCTTTTTTTACCTGCGATTTAGTTTTCCAGAGTTTTTTATACGTTTTTACGATATTACTGCTGATTTGTCCCAACTCATCTTCCGGGAAAACAATTTCCGAATCGACAGCTTTTTCATTCTCAATACTGGAAAGAAATAGCTGAAGGCGATCGATAGAACGTGTTATACGCTTGGAAATAACAGACAACATCAGAGAAGCCAACAACAGCACCAGAACCATAAAGTACAGGAAATGCATATTAGCTTTCAGCATCACAATCAGTCCTATGTTATAAGGCAAAGCACTGCGCACATAAAAATGATCAAATTTATGCGCTAAATAGTAAAAATCGATATTAGTTGATGTCGATTTTCGTATAGATACCCCTTTACCTAAAGGATCGACCATGGCTTCGGCAATTTCAGGCCGGTCAATATGATTCTCAAGTTGACTGACATCCGGTACATAAGAATCGTACATAACACCACCATCGGGCGCTATGACTGTCACCCTGAGGTTACTGTCGGGAAAGACCTGTAAAAAAGAAGACAGAGACTTTGTGTCCCATGGATTCAATTCGATGAATTTATAAATTGTTTGGTTATAAGTAGACAACAGTTGATCCAGTTGCTCCGTACGAAACGCCTTTTCCCGCTGATACTGGAAAAATCCGACCACAATCATCAGGATAAAAAAGGTCGAGAAAAAATACAAAAACAACCTCCTGTTCAGTTTCATACATTTAATTTTCATTCGTGTCTTCCGATAAAATTTTACCGGACAAACATCTCAATCTTTTTCAGCTTTCAAAACAGTAACCATACCCCAGACGAGTTACTATGTTTTTTCCGTACTGGCCTACTTTCTTTCTCAAACGGGTTATATTTACATCTATTGTACGGTCGAGTACAATTACATCTTCCGTCCAGACGCGTGATAAAATTTCATCACGTGTAAAAACCCGGTTACGGTACTCCAGAAACAACCTCAAAATTTCGAACTCTTTCTTGGTAAATTGTACTTCTTCCCCATCAACGACCACCTTTTTATTACCCAGATTCATAACTAAGCCATCATACATCAGCAACTTGTCTTCCGGTTTTTCTTCTTCAGGTGCAGCATACCTGCGAATCACAGCTTTTACCCTTGCCACAACTTCTCTTATGGAAAAAGGTTTAGGGATATAATCATCGGCACCGATATTAAATCCGGTCAACTTGTCATTCTCAGTATCCCGGGCAGTAAGGAAGATGATCGGAATCTTGGCTGTTTGGGAGTTGTCGCGCAACAAACGGGCCATTTTAAACCCGGACATTTCGCCCATCATCACATCCAGTAATATCAGATGAAAGGATGAAACATCCAGTTTTAAGGCTTCTTCTGCACTGTATGCAACTTCTACGACATAACCTTCTGTCTCAAGGTTGAACTGAAGAATCTCACATAAATCTTCTTCATCATCTACAACTAAAATACGGTAAGGATTCATATTGAAAAATTAATCGTGAATAAATAACCGTTACAAATTTAGTTCGTTAATATTTCGACAACATGTAATAGATATTACATTCATATTACAAATGTACATGATTTTCTATGATTATCAATACAATACTGAGAAACAGCAATACCAACCACAACAAAAAAAGCTGTTTCGTTCTTTTCACGAAACAGCCTCAATTAAATTAAATATAATATCTTAACGCTGACTAAGCTGAATTTCAAGCGGTTTGTTTTTATTGGTATCTACTGTTATAGTTTGATCCTGATAAGAGATCATGCTTATTTTAACTTCATATTTTCCTTTCGAGATATTGTTAAATGTGAAGTTTCCATCAAAATCCGTATACACTTTTTGTCCGTCAACATACACAGCAACACCTGCCAGACTTTCATTAGTTTGCTTATCGAGTACCACGCCATGCAATTTACTTCCTGAAGCAGCTACCTCAACAAGCATATCCTGTTCAATTTTTCCTTTTGCGTTGCTATTGCTGAATGCCAACAATGTCGCGATAACCAATAGAATTACTTTTTTCATTTTGATATGTTTTGTATCGTTGTTTTACATTTTTACGATACAAAAATAAGGCGACATTATTACAAAAATGTGACAGAGTTTATACAATAATGTGAAATAAACCATTGTAGAGACGCACGGCCATGCGTCTCTACAAATTTAATATTGTTTTTCGGAGATTAATTTGCCTTTTTCATCCCACATATACCAGATGCCGGATTTTTTTCCGTTACTGTATTGCATTTCATAGCGCATAATGCCGGTATCATCCCACACGTGCCAGGTACCATGTTTTTTGTTGTTTCGGTATTCCGCTTCTGCTATCAGCATACCTGTTTCGTTATAGGTTCTCCAGATACCATGAAACTCACCATTGCGGTATGCCCTCACTTCATTCGGACGACCATTCGGGAAATAAACAATGTAAGCCCCTTCGGGTTTCCCGTCGCGGATGTTCATTTCCACTTTCAATGCTCCATTTTCATAAAACTCTTTATATTCACCACTATATAATTTTGTTTGTGTAGCATCGGTAAAGAAAATGCCATTGCTGATTACTATGGAGTTCTGCTGTGCAAACAAACCTGAACAACTTAACAGTAAAATAAACAGGTATTTTGTTCTCATGTTTATTATTTTTCTCATGTATATCATGTTTTTATTGAGCCTTTAGTAGTTAAAATCCGGATTATTGTTGCAAATATAACGCTGTATCCGGCACAACCGTACCACTTCCGGAAAATTTAATATGTATTACAAAAGTGCAGAACCATTGTTCCGCACTTTAAAACCAGGAAGGCCAGCTTCCTTTCTCCTGAAGTTAAATTACAAACATCGATTTATTTCTCTAGTATTATCTATAGTTGGTATTTTGAGGATCAAAATTCACCCAGGCCTCTTTTGTCCAGTCGCTTGCTCCGAAAGCGCCTTTGTAGGTTGCCGTTTTATCAAAGAAAACATTTTGCAACTTAGCATGAGCAAAAGCTCCGGTATTTAACAGCGGAGAACCGGTTTCCGGCAGGAAAGAAGATGGAATCGCTTCGCTACCCTCTTTCGATGCATTGAAGAATGAATTTGAGATTTTTGCATCTGCCACAGTGGCTATGATTGAATTATTGAAAGCCTGCGTGTTAAAGAAAGCAGTAGCATTCTCGTCCGTCACACCGGCAGCACCTGCAAGCGCTTTGCCCTTGATACCTACAACAGCTATATTCTGTAAAGCCATATCACCATTTGTAGCATTTGTATAAGTGGTAGTTGCATCGAGCAACAATCCTGTGTGCCATCCGGCAAATACCGAGTTAAAGATGGAGATAGATGTATTACGACGCAAATGCATGGCTGCACCATAGTTGGCATTCACATTTTTATCACTTGTGGTTTTCAGTGGACCAATAACTGTCATGTTAGAAAAAACAGCTGATGTTTTCGGGGAAGCTGCCGATCCACTGCCATCATTATCCGATTCAAAACCATTGGATGCCGATACGTCGGCCACACGGGGATTCCGCACGCTCAGTCCAAACTGCACATTGCCGGAATATCCGAAGTCAACATCCCAATCGTCGTCAAGCCCCAGATAAGCAATCAGATATTTGGCATTCACATTGCCGCCGAACCATTCAAAAGAATCGTCGCCACCATAAGAAACCTGAACATGAGAAATCTCCGTTCCTTTTCCCACAGCACACATCGTCAAACCGTTCGTTTCTTTATCAGGTTGCAAAGCTATACCCGAGAATTCGATACGCACATATTTCAGCACTCCTGAATTGTCATTTTCATTTCTTTCCGGAATTGCGGCCGTTCCATACTCAACCGGATTCGATAACCCTTCAACTGTCGCGTTCGACTGATTAACCGGCGCTTTTCCAACCAAGATTACACCACCCCAGTCACCTGCGGCCCTTTCGCCCGGCTTCATGCGCGAAGTAAACACAATGGGTTGATTTGGAGTACCTTCTGCAAATATTTGTCCACCAGGCACAACAACCAACGTACCTTTCGTTTTCTTATCGCCTTTAATAATAGTTCCCGGCTCGATATTCAATACACCCTCCACGTTGATTTGTCCGATCAGGATATAAACAGAATCTTTCACGAAATTACGGGTACCGGTAATTTTTGTTTTAATAATAGCCTCATAAGGATTTTCCTTCAGGTCTGCATCCGGATCCACTTTTTCTTCACAGGAAGAAAATACGGTGATTGCACTCAGCAATACAACAGCAAAATTCAGCAATAATTTTCTCATTTTTGTTTCAAATTAATTTTTTGACATGAAATATCGCTGCAAAAGTAAAGATGGTGCATTACAAAAATGTTTCGAAAATGTGAGGAAAGTGTTTTATTTGA
>JARKQF010000072.1 GCA_029973975.1 Paludibacter sp. | reverse complement strand
TTTCGATAAAAACTCTTTCCGTTTTCCGGCAAAAATATCGTAACGATTGAACTGACAGTCCAATGCTCCGTTCAGCAATCTGATTTTTTTTGAAGGTTTCAGTCCGATTTGGTCGAGTAAACTTTCCTGCGAACTAATGACCCAGGCCGATGTGCCGGGAAAACGATGCTTCAAAACAGAGCCTAATGTGCTGTACACTTCGGCAATGTCATCTGGGTTCAGACGTTCGCCGTAAGGTGGATTTGTTACGATCAGATTATCTCCTTCAGGAGCTTCCAGTTCGCTGACGGATTTTGTCTGTAACAGAATGTACTTGTTCAACCCGGCGCTTTTTACATTTTCTTCGGCAATTTGTAAAGCCCTGCGGGAAATATCCGATCCGTATATCTTATATTTGAATTCACGTTCTCCGCTGTCGTCCTGATAAATCTCGTCGAATAAATCTTGATCGAAATCCTTCCATTTTTCGAAACCGAAAGACGGACGATACAAACCCGGTGGAATGTTCAGTGCTATCAGAGCAGCTTCTATCAGAAATGTCCCTGAACCACAGAAAGGGTCGATGAAGTTACATTGTCCGTTCCATCCGGCCATGAGCAGCATGCCGGCTGCCAGCACTTCACTGATGGGAGCTTCAGTCTGATTGGCGCGATAGCCGCGTTTATGCAACGACTCTCCTGAACTGTCGAGTAGAATAGTGCAGTTGTTATGCGAAAGATGCACGTTGAAGCGCAGTTGCGGGTTGTCTAATTTTACCGACGGACGCTTGTCGTATTTTTCCCTGAACCAGTCCACAATACCATCTTTTACCCGGTAGGCCACAAATTTGGAATGCGTAATTTCTTCAGAATAAACTGTAGAGTCGATGGCGAATGTGGTATTGAGATCCATGAATTCTTCCCAGTTGATTTTCTTCACTTCCGCGTAAATTTCATCGGGTTTACTTGCATTGAAAGAAGCGATGGGTTTCAGGATGCGCAATGCGGTGCGTAAATGCAGGTTGGCTTTGTACAACAAAGCTTTGTTGCCAGTAAATGCCACGGCACGGCGTTGTATTTCGACATTATCTGCCCCCAGCGCAATTAGTTCGGTTGCCAGAATTTCTTCCAGACCTTTGAGGGTTTTGGCGATATATTGTTGTTCGTTATTCATTTTTTGTCTACTGTCTACAGTCTACAGTCTACTGTCTGTTGACTGTAGTCTGTAGACGGTTATTATTTCTTCTGCACCAATTTTGCTCCGGGTTTAACATCCTGATCTACCCAGATATTACCCCCGATTATAGCGCCATCACCAACAGTAATGTTGCCCAGGATGGTTGAATTGGAATAGATGATAACATTGTCTCCTATTTTCGGATGACGATCTATACCCTTGATGGGGTTGCCCTTTTCATCCAACGGAAAGCTCCTGGCACCAAGGGTTACTCCCTGATACATTTTTACATTTTTACCGATTTTGGATGTTTCTCCAATCACTACGCCGGTTCCATGATCTATAGTGAAGTATTCGCCAATAGTTGCACCCGGGTGGATATCGATGCCTGTTTCCGAATGTGCCATCTCGCTGATGATACGGGGAATTAGGGGGACTCCTAAACGCAACAGGGCATTGGCAATCCGGTAACTGCTGATAGCTCGGATACCGGGATAGCAGAAAATAACTTCACCAAAACTTTTGGCAGCCGGGTCGCCGTTGTAGGCAGCAATGATATCTGTATACAGTTTTTCACGGATCTCGGGTAGCTGAGATATAAACTCAATCGTTTTTTCCTCCGCAATACGTTCAATTTCAGCACATATTTGTTCTTCGGATCTGGAGTCAAAGCATAAGCCAGCCTTGATTTGAAGCTGTAGTAACAACTGTAATTTGTCAACGTTGACCCCGATGTGGTATAGCATCGTTTTAGAGTTGACTCCGGCGTCTCCGAAATAGCCCGGAAAAAGAACCGAACGGATCAGCATGACAATTTCTTTCAGCACTTCGACTGAAGGCATGGGGTTGTTGTGTGTCTGTTTGTGACAAACCTCCCGGATATTGCCGGTATCAGCCAGTTTTTTGATGGCTTCGAGTGTTTCTTTTGAGTTCATAATGTTATCAGGTTATCTGCCTGTTTGTGTGTTGCTTATGAAATAATCAATCTTTTTAATTGCCTGCCGGATACGATCTTTGCCGGTTCCGCTGATGCGTAAATATGGTTTTCCCAGTTTCTCAATCTCCGTTTTGTACCAGTCGAAGAAAAAACCACGATCATGGCCGTGTTCCCGTACCGGATCGGGTTCCCAGGGTAAATCAGGTTCGCACAGCAAATATAAATCAAAAAATCCGGTTTGCAGCCGGTCTTCTACAAAAGCAGGAACCTGCTGATAGCAATAGGAAAACCAGACTTTTGTAATGATCAGATCCGTATCAAAAAATACAAAAGGAGCCGGATTGTTTCCTTCGAAAGCGATTTCCTGCTCAATCTGTTTGTGTGCAATGTGACAAATGTCATCAAAATTATAAGGTTCCGATAGTTGTTCAACATAGGTCCGGGCGTATTCCGGCACCCAGGGGGAACCGTAATGTGCGGCTAATTCTGATGCCAAAACAGACTTTCCCGTTGATTCCGGTCCGACTACCGCTATTTTATACATTTTATAATTAATGTCGTCTGACAAATATACATTATACTCTTTGCTTCGCTCAGAATGACAACGATTTATTTCGAACGCAGTGAGAAATCTATGTGAAAAGGTTTGTCAGACATTAATGTTTATTTATTACTTTTGTCACAAATCGAATACAATGCGCAAATTTACGATAATTATTCTGCTTTTAAGCAATTATTTTGTTTTCAGTCAGGAACTGTCGGCACAAAATGCCGATATCAATTTACTGAAAAGAGTACACCATGCAGCTCCGGGATTGAAGCCAGTATCTGTTTTTCTGTCTGAAACAGCTGTGCCGCTTAATCTGGCAGTGCCTGTTGTAATAGGAGGTTACGGTTTGATTAATCAGGATAAGAATTTAATCAAAGATGCTGTTGGTATTGCCTTGGCTTCGGGCATTAATCTGGGCATGACAGAAGTTCTGAAGCGAAGCATTCAACGGGAACGACCGGGATATACCTATCCGGATGATATTACGATGTATAAACTCAAGACCGATTACGCGATGCCCTCTGGTCATACTTCCGGCTGTTTCGCCACGGCTACTGCCCTGAGTTTGAAATATCCCGAATGGTATGTGGTTGTTCCTGCCTATGTTTGGGCAACATCCGTCGGTCTCTCGCGTATGCACCTCGGTATGCATTATCCTACGGATGTCTTGGCCGGTGCTGCCCTTGGTGCCGGAAGTGCTTTTCTGAGCTACAAACTCAATGAATGGATTTGGAATAATTACGACATCAAAGGTTTTAAGATTATTCGGAAAGAATAGATTATGCGAATCAGGAGTTGAAAATTATTTTGCCCTTTCAGGGCGTGTGCATTAACGTAATTTAACCCGCCAAATAAAAATAATGTTGTAAAACATACATTTACCAATTTAAATTTCAGGTAGATTTCATACATTGCCGCTCCTAAAAACAGACTTAAATATTAATCTTCTTAATTTTAGTATGTATGAAAGTATATCAATCAAATGCTATTAAGAACATCTCAATCCTGGGAAGTTCCGGCACTGGGAAAACCACTCTTGTAGAAGCGATGCTTTACGAGAGTGGTGTTATAAAACGCAGAGGTTCTGTAGACGCACAGAACACAGTTTCCGATTATTTTCCTGTTGAAAAGGACTATGGTTATTCCGTTTTTTCTACGATTGCACAAACGGAATGGCTTGAAAAAAAATTAAACTTCATCGATTGTCCGGGTTCGGATGACTTTATCGGTGGAGTAGTTACCTCCCTCAACGTGACCGATACCGCACTCATCTTGCTCAACGCTCAGTACGGAGTTGAAGTCGGCACCAACAACCACTTCCGCTACACGGATAAATTTCACAAACCGGTTATTTTTGTTGTAAATCAGCTAGATCAGGAGAAAGCTGATTTCGACCGTACCCTGGAACAGTTAAAGGAAAATTACGGGAGTAAAGTAGTTCCGGTTCAGTATCCGGTGAATGTGGGTCCACAGTTCAACGCCCTTGTTGACGTCCTGAAAATGAAATTATACAAATGGAAGCCCGAAGGTGGTGTTCCTGAGATTTTAGATATTCCTGCTGAAGAAATGGATAAAGCGCAGGAATTACACAATGCCCTGGTAGAAGCTGCTGCCGAACACGATGAAGCGTTGATGGAAAAATTCTTCGATCAGGGGTCATTGGATGAAGAAGAAATGCGTGTAGGTATCCGTGCCGGATTATTGCATCGCGACATGTTCCCCGTGTTCTGTGTATGTGCTCAGAAAGACATGGCCATTCGCCGCTTGATGGAGTTCCTCGGGAATGTGGTGCCCAATGTAAATGTAACTGTAAAACCGCAGACCAAAAACGGTGAAGAGGTTACTGCTGATCCGGCCGCACCGACCAGTATATATGTTTTCAAAACCAGTGTGGAACCACACATCGGTGAAGTTTCCTATTTTAAGGTAATGAGTGGTACGCTGAAAGCGGGTGATGATTTGTTGAACATCAATCGTGGTTCGAAAGAGCGGTTGAGTCAGTTGTTTGCTGTTGCCGGACAGATTCGTACGAATGTCGATATGCTGGTTGCCGGTGATATCGGCGCTACGGTGAAGCTGAAAGATACCCGTACAGGTAACACCTTGAATGCCAAAGGTTGCGAATACGATTTCAAAGACATTGATTTTCCGGCTCCCAAGTATCGCCGTGCTATTAGAGCAGTTTCTGAATCAGATGAAGAAAAACTGAGTGAAATTCTGACCCGCATGCGAGAAGAAGATCCGACCTGGATTGTAGAGCAATCGAAAGAGCTCAAACAAACTATTGTGCACGGACAAGGAGAATTTCACCTGCGTACGTTAAAATGGAGAATTGAAAACAATGATAAAATAGCCATTGAATTCAAAGAACCCAAAATTCCGTACAGGGAAACCATTACCAAAATGGCCCGTGCCGATTACCGCCATAAGAAGCAGTCTGGGGGCGCCGGACAGTTTGGCGAGGTACACATGATCATTGAACCTTATTTTGAAGGGATGCCAACACCCGAAACTTATCGTTTCGGCGGACAGGAATATAAAATTTCTGTGCGTGATACCCAGGAGATAAAACTTGAATGGGGAGGTAAGGTGGTGTTTATCAATTCAATCGTAGGTGGTTCTATTGATGCCCGTTTCTTGCCGGCCATACTGAAAGGGGTAATGGACCGCATGGAGCAGGGGCCGCTGACCGGTTCGTATGCCCGTGATGTTCGTGTGATCGTGTACGATGGAAAGATGCACCCGGTGGATTCAAATGAAATTTCGTTCCGTCTGGCAGGTAGAAATGCTTTTGCTCAGGCTTTTAAAGAAGCGGGTCCGAAATTGCTGGAACCGATATATGATGTGGTGGTACATGCTCCATCCGACCGGTTGGGAGATGTGATGAGCGACATGCAAGGTCGTCGCGGTGTAATCATGGGTATGGAAAGTGAGAAAGGATTTGAAAAGCTTTCCGCCAAAGTACCTTTGAAAGAATTGGGTAATTATTCTACCTCTTTGAGTTCACTGACCGGTGGTCGTGCTTCTTTCAGCATGAAATTTGCCAGCTATGAACTCGTTCCGATGGATATTCAGGATAAGTTGCTGAAAGAATACGAAGCATCGAAGAAAGAGGAAGAATAGATTTATTATTTTGTGGTTCAGAATCAAAAAAAAACAGCAGGTTGTCGGAGATGGCGGCCTGCTGTTGTTTGTTATTAATCTGAATGTAAAACAGTGTTTGTTCTGAATAATGTTATTATATTTGTAACTTGTATGCACCCTTGATAAAGTACCAAAATTGCGTAATGATTCTATAAATTACAGGGTATTAGCCGGATTTGTCATTATATAGTTTTTAAGATAACATCTAATATGTTTGAAATCACATCTATATTAAAAAAATATTTCATTTGCTTAGTGCTTTTGGCTTTATCTGCTAACCTTTTTTCTCAAAATGGGGCTTATCAGTTTACGGTTATTAAAGAGTTGGATCTTTTAGCTAACAATAGTGTATCCTCCTTTTATCAGAGTGAAAATGGAGTAATGTGGATAAATTCGAACGCGGGATTAGTCCGATTCAATGGAAACCGGGCTGAAGTGGTGGCTTATCCGCTAGGAATGAAACCGATTGTAGGGAATCGTGATTTTGTTTACTGCTCAATGAACCATGCGTTATTGAGAATTAATATCAAGACCAATGAAAAAGAAATAATTCTAAAGGATAGAGTTAACGGTGACAGCTCGCACATCTCTATTTTTAATGACTATTTATTTGTTGCTCATGGTAATACTGTTGAAATTTATAAAGATACAGTATTTCAAGAAGAGATATTCTTACCATTAAACGAAAAAGTTTCACACATACATACAAATGAAAAAGGTGTGATCTGGTTAGGAACACAAAAAGGAACCTTATACCGGACTTCTACAGAAGGAAATATTGATGCTGTAGCTGCATTCCCAAGTGAAATAACTGCATTATATATCGATTCAAGAGCTTACCTTTGGGTCGGAACTTTTTCTCACGGGGCTTATTCTCTCGATCGAAATGGGGTAATAAAAAAAAGGTATTCTTCAGGAGAAAGAGATGAACAAAAAATATCCAATAATTTTATCAGATCCTTCTGTGAAGATAGAAACGGACAAATCTGGATGGCTACCCTGGATGGTGTAAATGTTATTAATTTTATTCAAAAAAGGACCGTAAGCTTTTCAGTCGGGTCCACGAATGAAAAATCAACATGGGCATTGTATCCGGATAGACAGGGTAATATCTGGGTGGGTACATATTATTCCGGATTGTATTTTTTCAATTCCTCAACAGCAGTATTTTCTCGTTATACTACTGACGAAAGAGTAACTATGGTTAATCGTTTGTTAGAAGATAAAAGAAGAGATTTATGGATATTTACCGACGGTTTTGGTGTCCTTCGTCAACAAAGGAAAGGTAATGTGCAGTTGATTTTGTCTGATATAAAAAAAACAAAATCGGCATATTATGACCGTGATAAGGATATAATATGGATTGGAACGTATTTGGAGGGTTTGTACTGTTACTCAATAGCTCGGAACAAGCTTACAAAAGTTAAGTTTGCTGTTGAGCAAATGAATAAGGATATAGTCGTAATAAATGATATTGTAAATCACGAACGGACACTCTATCTGGGTACCTCCAATGGCGTATTTGCAATAGACATGGATAATACGGATAAGGCATATCCAGTTTCATCGTACCGGTCTCTTGTGCATTCGTTGTTGATAGATAAAGACAGTAATCTGTGGATAACAGGAGTTGGTGTGTATAAATATAATTTTACAAAAAGAACGACAGAAAGGGTCTTAAATGAAATGCTCCAGAGTTTTCCTGATGACGTTCAGTTCAAAGGGATTTTTCAGGATGATGTTGGTCGTATCTGGATGTCAGTGTTGCGTTATGGACTTCTAATGATTGATAACAATCAGTCAGCACTCTATAACAAACACAATGTTGGTATAGGAGATGAATTTATCAGTACCATAAGTCAAACAAAGGATGGGGTCATTTTACTGGGAACAAACAGCGGGTTTTCACTTTTCTTTCCCGAAAAAAGGCGTAGCGTTGCGTACAATCAGTCAAATGGATACCCCCTCCGTTCGACCCGTAACGGATACATTTTGCAACGGGCCAATGGGGAAATACTTGTTGGGGGGACAACAGGAATAGCTATGCTGTCCAATAATCTGATAGATGTAGAACAACCCAAATCAATCTATTTTGACCGGCTAAGGATTAATAATCAGAATATTGATGTCCTCGACCGGATATCTGTAGATAAACTTTCTCTTACTTATACAAAAGGAATTGAACTAAACCATTTGCAAAAGAATATTGCAATTGAGGTTGCTTCTACGGATTATTCACATATTCAACACACATTTTATGAATATTGTCTGGAAGGATATGAAACTGAGTGGACACGTTTTTCTCTCTCGTCACCAGTTATTTACATGAACTTACCTCCGGGGAAATACGTGCTGAAAGTGAGGGCTTATTCTGATCTTGAAATGAGTGATGTCAAGGAAATAAAGTTGCCGATTCGTGCATTACCCCCCTGGTATGATACTTTGCTTGCAAAAACAGGCTATTTTGTTTTATTCTTGTTGTTTGTTTTTGGTGTTTTTTATTTCTTTTATTCGCGTATTCTCTTTCGTGAAAAATTGAAACAGCAAGAAGCCAATGCACAGGCTAAGCTTCGCTTCTTTACAAATGTTTCACATGAAATCAGAACTCCTTTAACGCTTATTACCGGTAATCTGGAAATGGTCGTTAATAATAGTAAGTCAAGGAGCAAAAGCTTACAAAGTGCATTTGAGAATGCAAAAAAAATGCAGGAACTGGTTACTGAACTGCTCGATTTCGAAAAGCAAGTGCTGGGATACAAACTCCTGTCTGTTTCAAACAAAGATTTCTCGGAGTTTATTAATAATATCTATAATTCATTTCAATCATATGCAATCTACCGGGAAATCAACTTTAAACTTGAGGTTGAAGCAGAGAACTTATGTTATTATTATGATTACACACAGCTTCAGAAAGTTTTTTTCAACTTACTTATGAATGCTTTTATGCATACTCCGAAAGGAGGAAGTATTTTCGTTAGAGTAAATCTTGAAGATGTAGATATTGCAGTCAATAAACCTAAGCCGGATTTAATCTGGCCCAAACTGACCTCTTTGTTTTATAAAGTCAGGAAGAAGTCTTGTGTCAGAATGCTAACTGTCAGGGTTACGGATACCGGACAAGGTATCTCAAGTAAGATAATTGACCAGATATTTGATCCTTTTTATCAGGATTCAACTAACTTCTCACATGATAAATACAACAAAGGTAGTGGGATTGGTTTGTCAATTGCGAAAAACATCATTGAACAACATCACGGACTTATCCGGGCAGAAAGCAAACAAGGAGAGGGTACGGTTTTTATGGTAGCTTTGCCAATTGATAAATACTGGTTTAAGAATGATTCAAGGATTAACGAAGAGATTCAGAACGATTCGACTCCATTAAATAGTTCACTCAATGTCGAATTTGATGACAGTATTGATGATGAATTGCCTGCCGGGGAACAGACAGTTGTTGAAAGTGGTGTAAAGGCAGAAAAGAAAAGTATCTTGATTGTAGAGGATGATCCGGAATTGCAAAATCTACTGTTTTCAGTATTCAGTCCGGTCTTTAATGTGCTAAAGTCATCTAACGGACTGGATGCATTTGCTTTGGCGGAAGAACAACAACCGGATATTATTGTCAGTGATGTGATGATGCCGGTGATGGATGGTTTGGAATTGTGCTCTAAAATTAAAGGAACATTGGAGACTTCACATATTCCCGTAGTGCTTTTAACGGCACGTTCAACCGAAGATCAGAATATCGAGGGAATTTGTGCCGGAGCAGATGATTATATCATAAAACCTTTCAGTATTGAAATATTAATTGCCAAGTGCAATGCTTTACTTCGTAACCGGGATGCTTTGATTCACAAATATCGTCATTCAATTTCAACATCTGCCGATACAATAGCAAGCAGTACTCAGGATACGCTTTTTTTACAGAAGCTAGTTTCTGTTATTGAGGAAAACATAAATGATGAAAAATTAGGGGTTCCTTTCTTATGTGCAGAGATGGCTATGTCTAAAACATTACTAAGTAATAAAATAAAGAAAATAACCAAACAATCTCCGGCAGAGTTTATTCAAACCTTAAAAATGAAACGTGCGGCCTGGATGATTCTGAATGAACCTCAAAAAAGCGTTTCAGATATTGCCTATGAATTAGGTTTTAGTTCGCTTAGTTATTTTGGTATTCGTTTTAAAAAACATTTTGGGAAAAGTCCGACAGATTTAAAGAATGATTGTAGCAATATTAATATAACATAATACAATACTATTTCTTTTTCCTCAATTGTTTTTTTGAGAAATGGGTAAATATCAGCAGGCATTTATTATCCACTCTCCCGATACTCTTTTTAATGCTGCTTTGCCATGAAAAGTATATTCTTTTGTTCTGACACAAGATAAATGTCTAAAAACACCCACATTTATGGTCAAAATTGTTTCAGAACTTTTACCCCTAATATCTAATTTTGTTCGATGTTCGTCTGTTGTTAATGTCTAATTGGTTTGTTAAGAATGTTCTTCAAACACAATTATTCAATTCAGGATAACGATACCCGAAATAAATCAACATTTCAGATATTATATTCTATTTTAAATATTCAAGATTAAGTTATGAAACGAACATGAACTAATTTAATCAATTATTTCGCTCATGCGAATGTTTTGAGCAGTGAGTGCAGAACCGAACTTGTTCGGTTTATGCCGAGTCGCGAGAAACAGCTAAATTTATTGAATGATTAAATTAGTTCATCGAGATTTCCATACTACAACTAAAAAATAAAATTTAAACGTATGAAAGTTAAATCTTTATTCGTGATTTCTGCATTATTTTACTGTGTTTGTATTTCAGGAGCAGACCTTTTGTTATTAAAGGAAGGTGTTCATTTTTCAACAGAGATGACGGAAGTCGGTCGATTTGCGCGTTTTACAGTCAAAGAACCTGTTAATGTCGAGTTAAAAGCGCCTTCCGGGGTGAAGAGCGTTCAGATTAAACCGGTTAAGTATGGTGTGAAATACAGCATAGAAAATAATATTGTTAAACTGAAGGGAGTTCTTCCGGGAAGTAAGATTGCGGTAACATTCAACGATAATTATGATAGTCCGATATACCTTTTTGCCGACATACCGCAACGTGCGGAGTGGAACAATCTACCTGCAGAAACCATTCGGTTTGGCAAAGGAGTACACCACATAGGACGTTATGATATCAAAGGAGATAATGTTACGATTTTTCTCGAAGAAGGCGCTGTGATTAAGGGGTATTTTATTGGGTATAGAAATACGAATGTAAAAATATTAGGTTATGGGATTATTGATGGCCGTGAAACCAGGCGTGCAGTCCGTTTTGAAAAAAGCAGACATATTGAAATCAATGGTCCCGTATTATTAAGTCAGAATGGATGGACGTGTTCTTTATTTGAATGTAATGACGTTAAAATAATCAATACTAAGATTCTTGCTTCTCAGGTGTTTTCTGATGGGATTGATATACTGGCAACAAATGATGTGGTAATTAAAGATTTATTTGTTCGTAACGAGGATGATGGTATTTCTATCAAAACAAAAAAATGGTCATTCGGAGGTAATGTGGAAAATGTTTACATAGCAAATTCTGTATTTTGGAGTGGAGTCAGAGGTAATGCCTTAGAAATAGGATGGGAACTGGATGGTGATTTTGTTCGTAATATTCGCTTTGAGGACATAGATATCATTCGTAAACAGACCTTTTCTCATCCTTTTAAAAGGGCTGCAATATCTATTCATCATATCGGAAATTGTAAAGTGTCGGATGTCCTTTATCAGGATATACGCATTGAGTCGGTTGATGAAAATCTTATTTGGATAGAACAGATTAAACCGGAAGAAAGTAGTGCATGGGGAAGTGGTGGAGGAGTTATTGAAAATATTCGCTTTGAGAATGTAAGCTATACAAACGGCAAAGATGTTCCTGTCGTAATACTGGCTAAAAAAGAAGGTGGAATCAAAAATGTAAGCTTTAAGAATTTTCTTGTAAAAGGCAGGCATGTTGTTAATTCAAAAGATTCCGTGTTTCAATTAACAAATACAGAAGTTACGCTGGAATAAACCAGCGTGTTTTAGGATGTGAATAATTTCAGCTAAATGAATAAAAATGGTGATGTATGTAGTTAACTGCATAATAGGTGCAACATTGAACAATATTAGTTATATTTATGAACAAAATTTTCAAATTACAGCGTTGTTTCCACGTATATTTGCCTGTCTCAAATACAAAATCTAATTAATCAATTTTTAATATTATGAAATCTATAAAACTATGCGTTAGCATCTTGTTCTGTGCATTTTTGTGTACAACAGGTGTGCTGGCACAAACAAGTTCATTGAGAACAATTAAGATTAATGGTGTAGTTCTTAACCATTCTGGTGAAGCTCTTATAGGAGCTAACTTAATTATTAAGGGAGCGCAGAAAGGGATAATTACGGATTTTGACGGAAAGTTTACGTTGGATGCTCCGGTTGGGTCAACACTCTTAGTTTCTTACATTGGGTATGAATCACGTGAGATACTGATCAGTGATAAAAAAGATTATCGTATCATTTTAGAAGAAGATACAAAAACGCTGGATGAAGTGGTTGTTATAGGCTATGGTGAATCACAGCGGAAAGATCTGACGGGATCCATTTCTGCAATTAAATCAGAGAACTTAACGAAAATCGGAGCTACTGATATTTCTGCAGCCTTACAAGGTCGCGTGGCCGGGGTGCAGGTAAGGACTTCCTCCGGAGAGGCCGGTGCCGGAATGGATATCGTTATCCGCGGTGCCAATTCTTTGAATGCGGGTATTTATCCCTTATATGTAATTGACGGCATGCAAATCGATATCAATGAATCGGAAGTTGCAACTTCTTCTGTTGGGGGACAGGCTACCTATAATCCGTTATCAAGCCTTAATCCCAATGATATCGCTTCGATTGATATTTTGAAAGATGCTTCGGCAACTTCAATTTACGGTTCTCGCGGAGCTAACGGTGTAATTATTATTACTACTAAAAGTGGAGCTTCCTCGAATAGAACTGATATTTCAGTTAATGCTTCGGTAGGATTTAATGAGATTGCCAAAGGCCATAATATGCTAGATGCGCAGGGCTACGTTGATTATAAATTTTCGCGTGGAGGAGGCGATCAGGATGTTTGGGGTAAAGATTATGGTGAGGGGCTTGTGCCGAAAAATGTTATTCTTGAGGGGCTTAATAATTATAACTGGCAAGAAGAGATGACAAGACTTGGAGTCACTCAGAATTATGATATCTCAATGAACGGTCAATCAAATAAAACCAGATTTTCTTCCAGTTTAGGCTATCTGAACCAAAAAGGAGTAATTCTCAGTAATAACTTTGATAGGTATTCCGGCCGGCTAAAATTAGATCATGAAATTTCAAAAAAACTTTCTACAGGGGGATCACTTACACTGGGTCGTACGAATTCGAACGGAGCAATAAGTAGTGGATCGCAATCCGGAACATCCGCTTTTACAGGTGTCGTCCAACTCATGTATCTCGAGCGTCCTGTTAATCTTTATACCAATTCAGAAATGGATGATGAACTGGCTTACGGATATACACCGCTTACAAGTATGGTAAGCGACGAAACTTATAAAAACACTAAGTTCGACCGTCTTCTTGGGAATGCCTATATTGTATATAAACCCATTCAGGAATTAAATATCCGATTGAGTGGTTCTACCTCCAATACTTACTCAAAGATGATGGAGTTCTATACCACACAAAGCCGGTGGGGACGTGCTACAGAGGGTCGGGCTGCCGTCAATGCAATCAATACCGATGGTTATACCGTTTCCCTTACTGCCAACTATTATAAAACACTGGCCAAAAAGCATAAGATTAATGCCATGATAGGGGGGGAGGTAAACTCGTATCATTATGAGTCGACTTACATGCGTGCCGATAAATTCGAGGATCAGTCAACAGGTGTGTTCGATATAAGTAAAGGGCAAATTGTTCAAACTCCTTCTACTAACGTCACACAGACCAATCGGATGTCGGCTTTCGGGCGTTTAACTTATGATTATGAAGGGCGCTACTATGCTAATTTTAATATGAGAGCTGATGCGTCATCCAATTTTGGTCCGTTGTCACGTGTTGGTTACTTTCCTTCTGTTTCTATTGCATGGAGAGCCAGTGACGAATCTTTTATGCGCTGGGCTGAAGACCTCACAAATCTGAAATTCCGTGCCAGTATCGGAACTACCGGGAACGACCGTATTCCCGCTTACCGGTATATGGCAACAATGGGAACAAATCAATACGCCGGTGGCGATGACAAAATATTTGGGATGGCTCCTAACGGTTCAGAAAACCCTGCCCTGAAATGGGAATCCACGCGTCAGTATAACCTGGGTGTGGATCTTGATTTGTTCAAAAGCAGAGTAAGTCTTGTGGCGGATTATTATAACAAAGACACGCACGATATGCTTTATAATGCCAATGTGGCAGCACATACCGGATTCGCTAAGCAATGGCAAAATATCGGTCGTTTGTCTAATAAGGGAATTGAGTTAACGCTTGTTACACGTAACATCGTAAAAAAGAAGTTTTCATGGATTACAACCATTAACTTTGATCACAACCAAAACAAAGTTCTCGAATTAGGTGGTGAAACATTTTTTCCTGTTACTGCAAGATACGGACCTTTCTATGACATGCCTATCGGTCGCGTACAGGTAGGTGAATCTATTGGAGTTATTTATGGTTACGTGTATGATGGCAATTATCAGGTTGATGATTTTAACTGGATTGATCGTACAACAAGAGAACCGGTTGATGCCTCGGTTATTACCGATGAAAATATGAGTAATTACAGATATACACTCAAAGATGAGGTGACGAAAATTAACGGGATGACTGTTGCCCCGGGTGACAGAAAATATAAAAATATTGATGGTGAAGAAAATGTGATTGATGTAAACGACCGGACTATTATTGGTAATTCAAGTCCCAAATTTAACTTTGGACTTAATAATGAATTTAAAATTGGCAATATTGACATCGCATTTTTTCTCGAATGTTCATACGGTTTCGATTTGTTGAATTCATTCAAAGTAATGAGTGAACCCGGGTTGAATAACCTAACAAATAACATTACGCGTGATTCGTGGGAGAATCGCTGGTCTGTGTCGAACCCTTCAAATAAATACGCTCGTGTTTTGAATCAAACAAATAACTGGGCTTCTTCGTATTTTGTAGAAGACGGGTCGTTTGTCCGATTGAAAAATGTAAATCTTGGATACAATTTTAGTAAAAGTATTTTGAATAAAATTAATATTTCATCCCTGCGTATTTTTGTTAATCTTGACAATGTGTTGCTTCTTACAAATTATTCCGGACTTGATCCTGATGTTCGTTCTCCTGAAGTGTTTCTTCGTGGATTAGACCAAACATCGTATCCTCGTACACGTAATTATTCATTTGGTATTAATGTCAATTTCTAAGAGATTTTAATTAACTGTTAAATACATAAAGCTATGTCAAAAATAACAAAATATATGGCAATTATTGCCCTGATATTATTCGGTAATGCATGTGATTTTCTGGATCAAGTACCTTACTCGATATCTTCACCTGAAAACAGTTATAAGGATGAAAATGATTTCAAAATAGCACTTGCGGGATGCTATGAGGTAATCAATGCAATGTTTATTTCAGATGGTTCAAATATATCGGGAGGAACCTATTCCCAGGGCTTGCAATATTTCTTGGAGGGATGTTCGGATAATGTTATCGGAACAACAGCAAGTGCTACGCTTATGAGTATGCTTCGTGCAGATTACAATACTGAATCACAAGATGTTAATTCGTTCTGGAAAGCATTTTTCACCGGGATATCACGTTGCAACTATTTGATCGACAGGGCTCCCAAGGGAGAACTGACTCCGGAGCAACAAATCCAGTTTACAGCTGAAGCGCGTTTCCTCAGGGCATTCTATTACAATCATCTGGCTTCTTTGTTTGGCGGACTTCCGTATTGTGTTGAGCCTGCAGTTGATCCTCGCCTTCCACGTGAAAATCTGGAGAAAATTTATTCATTGATCATTTCTGACCTCAAATACGCGTATGAAAATCATTCGGAAGAGAAGATTCTGAAATGCAGTATTGATAAATGGGGTGCAGGTGCTTATTTGGGAATGGTATATAACTACTTAGCCAGTTGTAAACGCTATAATGTAGGTGTTACATTATTGGACAGATGTCCTTTGAACAGCTTCGCCTGGGTTGATGCGGATGCTACAAGCTTAGCTGCAAAGACCGTGCTGGAGGATGTTGTTAATAACTGTCCTTACATTCTGGTAGACGCTTCTGAATATAAGAAATTGTTTTATGAAATGAGTAAAAATACTCAGTATAAAGAATGCTTGTTGATGTCGGAATGGTCTTCAAAGAACACATCTGATGCACGAACGGTATATACGGTATTGGCTCCTGCAGGATCGGTTACTGTCAGAGGTACCTGGCAACGCATGTTTCCTACCATGAGGTTGTATAAATCATATACTGAAGGTGATATTCGCCGTGACATGTTTATAACCGGAATGTATACAACCAGTCCGGCTCCGCAACAGGAAACCGTTGATGGATATGTTTACTATATTCCACGCCCCAGTTCCGGAACATCGAATAATTCTTCCTATCAGCTCTTCTCAACGGGTAAATTCCGTATCAGCGACCAGGGAAGTGGTTCTATGTTGCTCCAGAGTCAGTGTGCTATGAACGATCCTCTTATCCGTTTTGCGGATGTAATTTTACACTATGCAGAAGCTCTTTATTTCACGGGAAATGAGCCGTTGGCACGTCAACAATTTATCCCTATCCGTGATAGAATTAAAGGTACATTGTCGATTGAAGATATTACTGCGGCATACAAGCGGGATGATTTTGTTGAGGAGTTACTTGAAGAACGCGGACGTGAACTTTGTTTTGAAGCCAAAAGACGAATCGATTTAATGCGCTTCGGAAAAATGACTTCTACTATAGAAACACTTCCGGAGGAGGGTACTTTAAATTTACGTACAGGTATCCAATTGCTCAAAAATAACTGGTCGGAGTATAAGATATGGTATCCGGTTCCACAAATTCAGATAGAAGTAAACTCAAATTTTGTTCAGAATGCAGGATATGCGGATTAAATTGTCAGTCGTACTGCTTGTTTCCTTTTTAGGAGTATTTAGTACATCAAACTATATTTCTGCTTCTGATATTAAAATCACGGGAGCTGAAAGCTTTAAGGTTCAACAACCAATCCTTAATGAGCTTGTCGTTTCAGTAGCTGATTTTGGAGCTAATCCTGATATGCCGGCTAATGAGAATGGCCTGGCTTTTGAAAAGGCGATTTCAAAAGTTCGCCTTACAGGAGCTTCTAAATTAATCATTCCAACCGGCAGATACAGAATCAGAATGGAACAACCGGCAGATATTCTGCTGAAAGATCTCCGGAATGTCGTGATTGATGGTTTGGGCTCGGAATTGATTTTCAGTCGTCATCAGCAGGTTAAACACGAAGCCTATATAGCTCTTAAAGAATGTAATACAATAACCATTAAAAATCTTATTGTTGATTGGGACTGGGATGATTTTCCAATTTTTGCTATTGCACGGATAATAGGTGTAGACAAGAACTCTCGTACAATTGAATTTCAAACTACAACTCCTGAAATTCCTGATGAGAAACCTCTTCTGGTAGGAGTGAACAGGGAATGGGATCCTGAAATAAATAACCGTAATCCGGGTAAAGGTTTTGTTTTTCCTCAGCCGGCAGAACGTGAAAGATTGGAAAAGACTGCTGCCGACAGGATTGTTTTGACTGTAATTGATACTAACTGTATAAAAAAGGCGAAGAAAGGACAATTCGTACAACTTAGCTTTAAACCAGCTTACGGAACTCCTTCTGCTTTCAGGATAAACCAGAGCAAACACATTACATTCGATAATGTTACAATATACTCGTCTCCGTATGAAGCAATGAATACAGGAGGTGTGGAGTATTTACAGATTATTAATTGCCGTATTGAGCCCCGTCCGGGAACAGGTCATCGTATCTCAACGTATGGAGGCCTGGAGATTCATTCTATCAAAGGTTTTTTCCGGTTAGAAAATTGTGTGCTCGATGGAATCGGTGACGATAATCTGCATTTGTCGAACCATTTTCTGGGCGGAGGTCTCACCAAAATAGATGACCATACCGTATATGCAAATTACCTGCAACGCTGGATGAGTGTTGACCTGTTATGGAAAGGTGCTTCTTTTGAAATGCGAAGAAAAAATTTCTCGCCGACAGGCTGGAGTTCCCAAATCGAAAGCTTCGAGTATGAGTATAATGTACATAAAAGTCTCAATGCACACCGGGTGAAGTTACGATTTAAAGATCCGTTACCTGCTGATTTTGAAGAGGATAATATGTTGTGGAATAGCGATATGAACAAAGGTAACTTTATAATCCGTAACAATGAGTTCCGTAATGGTTTATGTCATGCCCTTTACATCGGACTGGCAAATGGTACAATAGAAAATAATCAGTTTAATAATTTTGCTTATCCTTCATTGATACTGAATACGGTTCATCGTTGGGGACGTTGGTATCTGGGAACTCCTATTAACAATGTTATTATCCGG
The DNA here is from genome assembly GCA_029973975.1 of Paludibacter sp. Taxonomy (GTDB): domain Bacteria; phylum Bacteroidota; class Bacteroidia; order Bacteroidales; family Paludibacteraceae; genus Paludibacter. The sequence continues at coordinate 24,310 of JARKQF010000072.1, read as the reverse complement.
AATAATGTGCTGACCAACAACAATACTGCCCGGCGGGATCCTGCTTCTTTGTTTGTTGGTGGCGGTTACGATGCTCAGCCTTCTGATTATACTCCGGTTGATTATCCCATTGTAACAAACGTCCTGATAGAGAATAATACCATAGAAAACTCTACCTGGTCGGCTTTTGGAACTTTCTCTTCTGAAAATATCGTGGTACGTAAAAACCGTTTTATTAACAGTAATACTTATCCACGCAACAACCGATATAATGGCTTCGGTTCAGTCTATGTCACTCATGCCCGGAATATTCTGTTTGAGAAAAATGTGATCGTGGATGGGGAAAAAAGTCTGGATAAAGGATGTTTTATCGATTCATTGACAACCACGAATGTCAGATGCAGGAAAAACAAAGGCTTTTAAGAACAGTAAATCGTTAAGATGATCTTTAAATGAAATTAAATACTTTATACCATGATGAGAATACTATATAAAGCAATTTTTATTACTTTGACCGGTTTATGTGCAATTTCAGTAAATGCACAGCAAATTACAGGTGCGCAAGAGTTTACCGTAATGGAACCTGCTGAAAGCGAGTTGTATGTTTCTGTTGCAGATTTTGGAGCTCATCCGGCTAAAAGTGGTAAAGAAAATCAAAAAGCCTTTATGGGGGCTATAGAACGTGCACGTATCCTTCGTATCCCTAAGGTCATTATTCCTAAAGGAACTTACTATATTGATAACGATGAAGCTTATCAGTTGACTTTGATGAATATTGAGAATTTAACCATCGACGGACAAGGTTCTGAGCTCATTATCCCGGAGTCGGAAACTGGTAAAAAAGGCGCATATATGTTAATAAGCCGTTGTAAAAGAATAAAAATCTGTAACCTTTCCCTCGACTGGGACTGGAATCGTTTCGGACTCTTTGGCCTGGCAACGGTAACAAATATCGACAAGTCTAATCTTAGGGTGACGTTCTCTTTTACAGGATGCAATGTGCCTCCTACTGAGGAGATTAATCCTGGCGTATGTCGGGCATGGGACCCTTCAATTAATAATCGCGATGCTAATGTAGGTTTTGCATTTCCCTTATCATCTGCAGTTAATTCGTATGAAAAAACAGGCGACCGAACGATGGTTGCCAATTACAAGAATTTATCGGATGTAAATAAGTTGAGTGTTGGGCAAATGGCTCAGGTGGTTTTCACTCCTAAGCGTAATGCTTCAGGAATTCGCATTGAATATAGTTCTCACATTACATTTGATCATGTGAATATATGGAGCGCTCCTTATGAGTCTTTTGCATCCATGTCGTGTGATAATCTTCAAATCATTAACTCGCAAGTACGTCCCAAACCCGGTACAGATCGTTTATTTTCAACCTACGGTTGTATGGAAATTCACGAACATTATCGGAATTTCCGCTTGGAGAACTGTGTGATTGATGGAACGGGAGATGATCAGCTCCACTTATCCAATCATTTCCTGGGCGGAGGACTAACACGCGTTGATGATAATACGGTCTATTGTGAAAACTTGCAAACATGGACAAGTATTGATCTTACGGCTCCCGGACATCATCTGGAATTATATTCCGATCAGTATGAACCCCTCGGCTGGAGCTCGGAAATACTGGAGTCGACTTCGGAATATAACTCTTCTACAGGGGTGACACGTGCAAAGATAAAATTTGCAGATCCACTACCTTCCTCCCTGGATACAAAATCTATTCTTTGGAATAGCGAATTAATGGGAGGTAATTTTATTATCCGGAATAATTCGTTCAGTAAAGGCTTGTGTCACGCTCTTTATATTGGCATGAGTAATGGAACTATTGAAGGAAATACGATTACAAATATGGCATATCCTTCTCTTATTCTGAATACAGTAGTAAGATGGAGTAAATGGTATCTGGGAACTCCGGTTAGCAATGTTATTATCCGGAATAATTATCTGAAAGATTGCAATACAGACAAACGGGATCCTTCTTCTTTATTTGTCGGAGCCGGTTATGACTACAATCCTTCTGATTATTATCCGGTAAACTATCATTCAACCAGGGATGTGCTGGTCGAAGGCAATACGGTTGAAAACTCCACATGGTCGGCTTTTGCAATTTTCTCAGCCAAAAATGTACATGTGCTTGGCAACCGGTTTATAAACAGCAATAAAAGTCCTTCAAAAACCCGCTTTGCTGGAAAAGGTAATATGTTCGTCTTAAATTCGGCTGACATAAAGATAGAGGACAATGTTTTTTACAACGCAGGTGAATCATACGAGACAGGCTTGTATGTCGATCCGGAAACAACATCCAATATTACGATAAATAATAACGTGGGTGATGTTCCCTCTGGATATTATAATCCCTATGAATTGGTTGTTACTGGTTCCTCGCTTGCCCTTAATATATATGTCAAAGGATCTAAAAAGGAAAGTAATAAGTATATACAGCACCGGTTATATAATGCGAAAAATACCGCTAAGAATCTGAATGTTTGGAGGGTCGTGAATTCTTATCTCGCAGAACGTACCGGTAAATACGTTTTTTCAAATATCCTGTCTAAAGAATTTATTTATAGTGGTGAGTGGGAATGTGCTATCAAACAAACGGTAAACGGTGTGCCCAAAGCCGACTTTATGGGAGGTTTTCATGGTTATGAGGAATTAACTGAAGCAAAAGCCTGGGCGGATGGTAAGGAAATCGTGTTAGGTTCAACAGTCAACCTTACTGCTTATAATGTAACAGTTCAACAAACTTCAGTTCTGTATGAATATGGTACGAAAAATCCGGTGGCGGAGCATCTTAAATACTATGTTTTTAGTAAAGACAAAATCCACCTTTATCAGGAAGTTAAATGGTTAAAATCAATTGACGTGGTTAACTCATATTTAGCAATGTTACCTATAGCAAGGAGTCTTCCTGATGGAACAGCTATTACCGACAGGGGAACGATGGAAGGAAATCCGACTGTTTTTAATATCGGGGTACCCAATGCATCTTTGCCGTTTAAAGGAGCCAATGTCCGTTCAGCAAATGTTTGGGGTGAAGCAAGTGGTATATCTGCATCACTATCAACAGCTTTCTCTCCCCTTCTTCCCGGGAATAACTTTATGTGCAGTATGTATACTGCACAGGACGGCTACAATAAACTCTATTTTGATTTCTCCGGAAAATATACTACCAGCATAGATGAGGTGTGGAAAAGTACAGCTACTTATGTAATTGATATTAATAAATAATCGAAGAAGTTATGATATTCCGTTTTTTTAAGATTTTTATCTGTTTATTGCTATGTTACATTAATATAGGATGTACAGATAAACCCGAATTAGTTCCGGAAGGAGCTAACCCACCAAAGTATGACAAAGATTTCGTTTTTCCTGTTGAGTACAAAAAGAATTTGTCTTCTGCCTGGACAACTGATGTGAATTCTTTGAATACTTTGTTGGTTGAAAATATAGGACGTTATCCGGTTCGCAATATTCAGGTGGCAAATGAGTGGGGAAGTCGTCCTGATAACCTGACATTTACAGATATTAAAGGGAAAGAAGGTTTTTTCAGAATAGGGAAGAATAATGGCCGTTGGTATTTTATTGATCCTACCGGTAAAGGGAACATCATCAGAGGTACACAGGATGTCCGGCCTTTTAATGATAGTCACTATGCATCTGCTTTTCCCGGTGGAGATGCCGAATGGAGTAAGAAAACCGGTGAGTACCTGGTGAAAAATGGCTTTAATTGTACTATATACGGCGGGTTGTATCCTGTTAGTATGCCGTCAGAAATAGCAGAAAATATTTTACGCCCCAATAATGGAGCAAATAAAGTAGCATATATGGAGGTTCTTTTCATGTTGCGCACCTTTATCTGGCAATCAAAGGCCAATCGCTCTTTCAGTTTTGATGACACTAAACACAACCGGCTCTACATGATTTATGAAGATGATTATCTGAATTTTATTGATAACTGGGCGAGAACAAAATGTGCACTTTATGTTAATGATCCTCATTTTGTGGGGTATATGATTGATAATGAGTTAAATCATAAAGCGTATAACAACCAGTCGCCGCAAAGGGGCATAAACATTTACTCTATTTTGGAAAATGCGGATGGTTCGCTGACCGGATCACGCATTCGTGACAAGGCAGTTGAGTTTTGGAAAACTCAGCTAAAAGAAAAACCCCTTATTGAGATTACTGATTCGGATATTGAAGCATTTAGTGCCGTCGTTGCTGATGATTATTTTCGTACAACCACAGAAGCTGTCCGACGTTATGACAGCAATCACCTGATTCTTGGAACCAGATTATATGACCAGAACAAATACAATAAAGTTGTTCTGCAGGCCTGTGCCCGTTATTGCGATGTAATTTCGATTAATTACTATAACACATGGAGTGTAGAGAACTTCTATGTTAACAATATCAGAGAATGGACAAACGATACTCCGTTCATTGTCACTGAGTTTTATGCCAAAGGAGCTGATGCGAGGTTTAATGGCGCTCCTGTTGCAAATAACGATGGTGGAGGATGGATTGTGCGTGGACAAAAAGAGCGTGGATACTATTACCAGAATATGTGTGTTGGTTTGTTAAAAGCAAAGAATTGTGTAGGTTGGTTACATTTTAATTATCGTGATCTTAATCTGAACGGCGACATAACGAACAAAGGAATTGTAAGCCTGGATTACAAACCCTACGAAGAGTTTGTTGAGGCCATGAAAGTTATGCATGTAAATACATATCCATTAATTGATTTTTTTGACGGAAAATAATAAGAAGAATAATATAAAATGAGAAAACTATTGTTGTGTTTTGTAGTGTTGTCGTTAACACTAAACGTTAGTGCTGTTCAGATGCCGGAAGCAGGAAAACCTGTTAAAGAGTGGAAGTTGGGAAAGAATCCCATGTATAAAAAGGGATGGATTGATTTTAATAAAAACGGGAAGATGGATATTTACGAAAATCCTTCTGCACAGTTAAATGACAGGATTGAAGATTTACTTTCGCAGATGACTCTTGAGGAAAAGACTTGTCAGTTAGCTACACTTTATGGCTATAAAAGAGTACTCCAGGATGACCTTCCTACTCCGAAATGGAAAGAGATGATATGGAAAGATGGTATTGGTGCTATTGATGAACATTTGAATGGATTTCAGCAGTGGGGACTTCCGCCTTCTGATAATCCGAACTGCTGGCCGGCATCCCGTCATGCATGGGCTATAAATGAAGTGCAACGTTTTTTTATTGAAGAAACACGTTTGGGTATTCCTGCTGATATGACCAATGAGGGTATAAGAGGTGTTGAAGCTTTTCGCGCTACAAATTTTCCAACTCAGTTGGGACTGGGACATACATGGAACAGAGACTTGATTAAAAAGGTCGGTTTTATTACTGGTCGTGAAGCACGATTACTGGGCTATACCAATGTATATGCTCCTATACTTGATGTGGGCCGTGATCAACGCTGGGGACGTTATGAAGAAGTTTATGGCGAATGTCCTTATCTGGTATCGGAGCTGGGAGTGGCAATGACTAAGGGGTTACAGACAAATTATCAGGTAGCAGCAACTGCCAAACATTTTGTTGCATACAGTAATAATAAAGGAGCGAGGGAAGGTATGGCAAGAGTCGACCCGCAAATACCTCCCCGTGAAGTAGAAAGTATTCATGTGCGTCCTTTTGAAGAAGTAATACGGCGTGCCGGATTATTAGGTATTATGTGCGCTTATAATGATTATGATGGTGTTCCCATTCAGGGGAGCTTTTATTGGTTGACGCAACGGCTCCGTCGCGAAATGGGTTTTCGTGGTTATGTTGTTTCCGACAGTGGGTCTGTTGAATATCTTTATAATAAGCATAATACTGCTGATGATATGAAAGAGGCTGTACGTCAGAGTTTTGAGGCTGGTCTTAATGTTCGTTGCACATTTAGCGCTCCAGATACCTATATTCTACCTTTGCGTGAGTTGGTGCAGGAAAAGGCTGTGAGTGAAGAAACTCTCAACGACCGTGTACGTGATGTCTTGCGAGTTAAATTTTTGGTAGGCCTGTTTGACTCTCCTTATCAGATGGATTTGAAAGCAGCCGATCTTGAAGTAGATGGCGAAGAAAATAATAAGGTTTCACTTCAGGCTGCACGTGAGTCTATTGTATTACTGAAGAATGAGAATAATTTACTTCCGTTGGATGCATCTAAAATAAAACGGATTGCAGTTGTTGGTCCTAATGCCGACGAGCGTAGTTTTGCTTTGTTACATTATGGCCCTCTTGCAGCAAAGGTTACTTCTGTACTGGAAGGATTATCTCAAAACTTAAATGGGAAATGTGAAGTGGTGTACGAAAAAGGTTGTACCCTGGTTGATGACCGCTGGCCATTATCAGAAATTTTTCGTGAAGAATTGACGGCTGATGAACGTGCGGGGATTAACAAAGCGGTAAAGGTTGTTGAAGAAAGTGATGTTGCTGTTATCGTATTGGGAGGAGGCGAACGTACCTGCGGTGAGAATAAATCGCGATCAAGCCTTGAATTGCCCGGTCGTCAGGAAGATCTTCTTCGGGCAGTACATGCAACAGGTAAACCGGTAATATTAGTTATGATTAATGGAAGACCAAATTCGATCAACTGGGCTGATGCACATGTGCCGGCTATTGTTGAAGCATGGTATCCCGGTGCACATGGAGGACAAGCCGTGTATGACGTGCTGTTTGGAGAATATAATCCGGGTGGAAAACTGACTGTTACATTTCCTCGCCATGTCGGACAGATTCCATTTAACTTTCCGTCTAAACCGGCTGCTAATGTTGATGGTAATATAAAACCGGGTGTTAAGGGAAATCAAAGTCGTGTTAATGGAGCATTATATCATTTTGGATACGGATTGAGTTATACGACCTTTGCTTACAATAACCTGACGTTAACTCCGGCTGTTGCAACAGATAAAGAACCGGTTTCGGTTTCTTTTGATGTTACCAATACCGGTAACCGTGCTGGGGATGAAATTGCACAGTTATATGTACGTGACAAAGTGTCAAGTGTAACTACGTACGAGAAAAATCTATGTGGATTTGAACGTGTTCATCTTCTTCCCGGAGAAACAAAACGTATCAATATGGTTATAAGTCCCAAACAGCTGGCATTGCTCGATCTGGATATGCGTTGGGTTATTGAACCCGGTGATTTTGATGTGATGGTTGGAGCTTCGTCTGAAGATATTCGTTTACGTAATAAACTAACCATTGTTTCCGGTAAGGCGGCAAAAAAAACAGAATCGTTTCTTGACGCATTGCCCTGGAAGTTTAAAGCAAACGAGTATTTTACATTTCCTCTTGTTGAAAACGCTCGTGTAGATTATATTGACGTTCAATGGTCAAAGAATACATATTGCGATTTTGAAATTCAATTAACTTCCGGAGGAGGACAGTTCCTGACCGTCTATAAAGGTAAAGTCGAAATTGATGAAAATATATCCCGGTATTCTTTCCCTTTAACCAATGCTTCGGAAATGCGAATATTGATAGTTAAGGGTAAAGGTGGTGTTGATGGGCTGGAATCGCCCCTTATAAAGAGATAATTGAACAAAACTGAATAATAATATGAACAATATTATTAAAGGGGAGATACTTACTATATTTAAATTTACAGCAAAATTAATGTATTGTTAACTTGGATCATGAAAGTGATTCATTAAAAAAAAAGTTATGAAAAAAGTTACTATTTTTATGTTGGCTCTTTTGTTGAGCTTTGGCATGGCGTCGGGTGTAGAATGGGTTGTTGAGTATGATGATCCCGTCAATTCCACCAATGGAACTCCTTTTGAAGGTAGTCTGCAACATGCATTGATGAATTTCAATGCTGATGACGTGATTAAATTTGCTCCGGTTATGGCTGGTAAAACAATCTTCTTTGAGACGTCCTGGGAACTAAAAAAAGGAAGCGTGACAATCGATGCTTCTGAACTTACATCGAAAGTTATATTCGATGCCAGTGGAAAAGCTGCTACTCCGATTAATAATATTTTGTGTTTCTTCAGTAGTTTGCCAAATAATGCAGATCCAGCTACAGTGTTTACGGTTAAAAATATTGTTTTTCAGAATCTGATTGTTTCTCCGACAACAAATGCAGAAGCGGGTTGTATTAATTCAAAATACGGTTCTTTGCATGTAGAAAACTGTGATTTTATTGATAATGATTTTTATGGCCCTTCAACCTCAAGTGGTTCATATGTTCAGGGTGCGATTTTAGCCTCAGTTACTAAGAATAACCTTATTGTGAAAGGTTGTCGTTTTATTAATAATACCGGACGTAAAGGAGCTAGTGTTACTTTGTGGCCAATGGCTTTCACCGTAGTTGAGAACTGCTACTTTAGTAACAATTCTGCTCTTTCAGGAGCAGCATGTATTTATTCCTTAACTTCAGGTACAACAAAAGGAGGAGAATCAACCGTAATAATTCGAAACAATGTGCTTACCGGAAATACCGGAAACCAACTCGGGTCTTTAATCCTGAGCGAAGCGCCTGCAACAGGTCCATACATGCAATTATATAATAACACCATGGTTGGTAATACAACAACTTTAAGTAGTTCAGCTCAAATTCCTCTTGTGGCAACCAAGTACCGGAGAATGCACCTTGCCGGTAATCTTTTTGCCGGGAACTATAATCAGGCTACACCACCGACGCTTAACAACGAAATAGGATTTGCTTCTGCTATGGCAACCGTTCTGCCCGAAGATTCTTTGGTGTTGACTGGCTATAACATTTTTTCAAGTCCACGTAATTACGCTACTCCTATAACACAAGAAAAATTGGATGCTACACACAACGTAAAATACACCGATTGGGCTGAAAATCCATTGGTTAAACCAGTGGTTGACGGGATGATGGTTCCTACGGACAATATTAGTCTTTACAGTCAGTATGTTAAAGTTATTCCTTCAGCTTCTTTAACCTGGTTGGGTGCTACTCCTGTAGATCAACGTGGGGTGACACGCTCAGATAATTATGTTTGTATTGGCGCGTATGAGGATGCTCGTGTTCCTGTTACGTCGACTGAAAAAATTATTGGAACAAATGCTGTTAATGCCTGGATGTTAGATAATATGATGCATATATCAACATCGGTTAAACAAGTCGATATTATCTCACTTTCAGGTCAACATGTTCGTAGAGTAACTAACGTGTCTGCATTCTCACTTGAAGGCTTATCTAAAGGAATCTATTTAGCTAAAATAGTTGATAACGAGGGTCTGATCTCAAATATTAAATTCAGATATTGATCAAGTATAAAAGAGAGACTTTATCTGTGAATGTGCATTTGAAGTCTCTCTTTCTTAAAACATTGTAATGAGGGTAATTATAAGTATAGGACTGTTTTGCTGTCTCTTTTTGCACGGATATGCTCACAGGGTATGGATTGTTTCAAATACTAATCCGGTAACATCGTCAGCGGGTGTAGGACGTGCCAATAAAGGAGACCTGAAATACTGTATCGAAAAATATACAGCGGATGATGTGATAACATTCGCACCTGAATTGGCCGGGCAGGTTATCTGTTTTGAAACCGGAGTGAAACTTAAGACAAATGCATCTTTGACAATTGATGCATCAAATTTATCCTCAAATGTTATTTTTGATGGTAGTTTCAAAGCCGCTTCTCCAAAACGGATCAATATTTTGATTGATGGATCGCAAGGGTATGGTACAAATTATTTTATTATCCGGGGCGTGACATTTCAAAATATCTGTGTGAATGATTATATATCAGCTAATATGGGGGCATTGTATATCAATCACGGTACTGTCGTTGTTGAAAATTGCGAATTTCGCGACAATATTTTTTATGTAAATAATATCACAACAGGCTCTTCAATACAGGGCGCAATAATTTGTCCCGTTGCAGGAAGAACATCATTGACCGTGCGGAAGTGTAAATTTATAAATAATTTCGGACGGCGAGGTTCGGCTGTTTCAATTTGGCCGTTTAAGGAAACCCTTATTGATGCATGTTATTTTGAAGGTAATAATACATACGCCGGTGGAGCTTGTGTTTTTGTCAATTCTTCTGCAACCGAGACAGGGAATAATTCATGTGTGGAAATACGTAATTGTACCATGACCGGAAATAAAGGTAATGCAGTCGGTACACTTGTGTCCAATTTGAGTCTTTCGAATAATGCTTATACCCGTATAATTGGATGTACGATGGTCGGCAATATCTCAACAACAGCTTCTTCGACACAAATGGCAATGGTCAACGTTGCAGGTAGAAGATTAGAACTTGGAGGTGCCTTGTTTGGAAATAATCTGAATCAAAACGGAAGTCTGGTTAGTGATATTGCAATGGGTAGCTCATCTTCCGCTACATTACCTGAAGATTCGCTTCTTCTTTTAGGATATAATATCTTTTCGGAATTAAATAACTTCGGGGTTAATTTTAGTGATGCTAAATTATCATCTTCTCCCCGGAATATTGTTTATAAAGAATGGGGTTCAAGTCCTTTGACAACTTCAACTCCTACTTCTGAAGGTGTTTTGTTACCATCTAACGATATCGCAATCCAAAACAGTTATTTATGCGTTATCCCCCGGGAGACTATAGAAAGCTGGATGTTTGCTCCTGCGTATGATCAACTTTTGAAACGTCGTGTATCCACATGGGCTTCTGTAGGTTCGTATGAGATTAATGGTGAGGGAAGTACTTCGGATTTATGTACTTCATTTAATCTTCCGCATAAAGGAATTATTCTTTTAGATAGAGGTACATCTGTTCAGTTGGCCGGATTTGATGAAGAATATGCAGAGATTAGCTTGTATAGTTCATCAGGACAAAAAGTAAAATCATCTTTTCAATCTCTTTTGAATCCTGTCCGTATAGCCGGATTGCCGTCGGGAACTTATGTTGTGAGAGTAAAAGGATATGCATTCAAATTTGTGAAATAAGTATTATGGTTCCCAGTAGTCATCCTTGTATGAGAAAGAATTTCTTACATTCGATAAAAATCCAGATGGCAATTATTGCCGGATTCGTCCTGTTGTCCGGAAATTTCATCTTTGCAGGTGAAATGATTGTTTACAACGAACCTGTCCGGCCGAAAGAGCAGAAAGATGTTTTGCTCTTGAAATGCGAGCCGATACCTGTGGTTCGGGTCGGGTTCATTGGTATCGGAATGAGGGGAATAAATGCGGTAAAGCGATTTACGCATCTTGAGGGTGTTGAAATCAAGGCGTTTTGTGATATGGAACAGTACAATCTGGATGGGGCGCAATTGGTATTGTCAGAGGCAAATCTACCGAAGGCAGATGAATACACAGGAAATGAAAACAGTTGGAAGAAACTTTGTGAGCGTGATGATATTGACCTTGTTTATATCTGTACCGACTGGAGAACGCATACACCCATGTCGGTTTATGCGATGGAACAAGGGAAGCATGTGGCTGTAGAAGTTCCTGCTGCAATGACAATTGACGAATGTTGGCAGTTGGTTAATACGGCAGAGAAGACCCGCAGACATTGCATGATGTTGGAGAATTGCTGCTACGATTTCTTTGAAATGGCAACGCTGAATATGGCGCAACAAGGTTTGTTCGGGGAAATAGTGCATGTGGAGGGCGCTTATATCCATGATTTGAGAAGCCTTAATTTCAACGAAAGATTATCGGAAGAATCTTCCTACAATCCGGGGTTAACGCCTGGGCAGGGAGATAAACAGAAGCGACCCGGACTTTCGGGATATTATGATTTCTGGAGATTGAAATACAATCAGGAACACAATGGGAACGCTTATCCGACTCACGGATTAGGACCGGTTTGCCAGATATTGAATATCCACCGCGGAGATAAAATGGATTATCTTGTGTCCATGTCGTCGGATCAGTTTGGCATGAGTAATTATGCAAAGGACAGATATGGAGAAGATTCTCCGGAAGCTAAACAAGTGTATAAAATGGGCGATATGAATACAACCATGATTAAAACCGCAAAAGGGAAAACCATTATGATTCAGCATGATGTAACAAGTCCGCGCCCTTATAGCCGTATTCACACAATTAGTGGAACAAAAGGTTTTGCAGGAAAATATCCAACCATGCAACTGGCATTTGAACCCAATGCACATCATTCATTATCAAAAGAGGCTTGCGATTCGGTAGTGAACGCTTATGAATTTCCATTTGTTACGAAAATCAAGGAGCAGGCAAAAAAGGTGGGTGGTCATGGTGGAATGGATTTTATTATGGACTATCGCCTGATCTATTGTTTACGTAATGGTTTGCCTTTAGATCAGGATGTCTATGATGCAGCCGAATGGTCTTGTCTGGTTGAACTGACAGAAGTTTCGGTTAGAAATAATTCAGCTCCTGTGAAGATCCCTGATTTTACAAGGGGAGCATGGAATAAACTGACGGGTCTGAAACTGGCCGAATAATAATTGACGTGCATTTACCTATGTAAACCAGCATCGCTTGCTTGTTTGCATAGGTTATATTTTTTGTGCAATCAATATAAATTGCTCATAAGCTGATATTTTTCCTTCAATTCTTTCTCTTTCTAGGGTATCATAAATATAGGCATTCTTCACCTCAAAACCGGCAGTTTTGAATTTCCCGGATAATGCTTTCAGATTGAAACCTTTGTGTGGTATTGGTTCGAAACGATGAAAAGATCCATCTTCTTCAATCAGGTCACCGATAACAACATAAGCATTCTTTTTTGTAACAGATGCCAGATGTGACAAGGCTTTGTCCAAATCAGGTATGTGATGAAAAGCCATGCAGGAGAATACCAGATCGATATCCTGTTTCTGATATTCGAAGATTTCGCCCTGTACCAATTCTACCAGTTCGTCACCCTTTAATTTCGATTTCAGCACTTCCAGCATGGCTGGAGAAGTATCCTCGAAAACCACGGTTTTCAGCAACGGAAGGAGTTTGAGCCCGACAAGTCCGGTTCCGGCGCCTATCTCGAGCGCTTTCCAGTCAGATTTGAGATCCAGGTTAAGCAGCAGTTCTTCAACAAACTTATCCGTCATCTTTATTTTTGAAGGCTGATCCCAGTCGGCTGCCCGGTGTGCAAAATGGTCTGTCATATAATTATTCTATTTTCGAAACAAAGATAATTATACATTTCTTAAAACGCAAAATAACGAATAACTAATAGCGAATAATAAATAGGGAATAGGGAATCATGCGAATCAGGAGTGGAAAATTAGATCCCTCACTTCTGTTCGGGATGACAATTTTCACTTTATTAATATTGCCCGTCGGCAGAAGTCTGCAAAAACTATTCTATTTTTACAGCGACGGGTGCTGTAGTTCCCGAACCGTCGCAGTAAAGAATCTAATAATAAATAGAAAGATAGTGCGACGGTATTTGACCTTACTGAGTCGTTGTCATCCCGAACGGAAGTGAGGGATCTAAGGGAACGCAGCGAAGGATCTAATTTTCAACTCCTGATTCGCTATTCACTATTCACTACTTTGTGACAAATGTGGTATATGTTTTTCTGCGGAAATTCATTACATTTGCGTTTAAATCTCAAATACCTGTTTTATGAATCGTTTTTTAATCATTTCTATTATGGCCGCAACCCTTCTTGCATCATCATGTGACTCTTCCCAAAAAACAGATATAATCGGTAAACAAAAGCCGAAAATTGAAAATGGTATTCTGACTCCCGAGGTATTATGGGCTTTTGGTCGCATCGGAGGAGTCAATCTCTCTCCCGACAAGTCAAAACTACTTTATACTGTAACCTATTACAGCATTCAGGAGAATAAAGGTAATACCGAGATATTCGTCATGAATATAGATGGGTCGGACAAAAAGCAACTGACGCAAACTGCTTCCCGTGAGAATGCAGCCAAATGGATGAACGACGGCAAACATATCGCTTATATTTCCAATGAAAGTGGTAGTTCGCAACTCTGGATCATGCGTGAAGACGGGAAGAAACGCAGGCAGATAACCGATAGAGAAGGAGGTATCAGCGATTTTATGTTTGCTCCTGATGAAAAGAAGATTCTTTTTGTTGCTGATGTAAAGACGAAAAATACAGTGACAGACATGCATCCTGATTTACCTCAGGCAACAGGTGTTATTGCCGATGATTTGATGTATAAGCATTGGGATGAATGGGTAAGTTCGGCTCCACATCCTTTTGTTGCTGACTTCGACGGAGAGAAAATTTCCGGAGAAAAGGATGTGCTCGAAGGAGAACCTTACGAAAGCCCGGTTAAACCTATGGGTGGAATTGAACAGTTGGCCTGGAGTCCCGATGGGAAAATTATTGCTTATACTTCCCGCAAGAAAACCGGTAAAGAATACGCTGTGTCTACTAACTCTGATATTTATTTCTATGAGATAGAAAGTGGCTCAACAACGAATGCCACAAACGGAATGCAGGGTTACGATCTAAATCCGGTGTTTTCTCCCGATGGAAAATGGTTAGCTTGGGAAAGTCAGGAGCGCGATGGTTATGAAGCTGATAAACACCGCTTGTTCCTGATGAATATCGCCACCGGCGAAAAGAAAGACTTGTCGGTGAGTTTCGATCAGCATGTGGAATCGCTGGCCTGGTCTGAAGACAGTAAATCGATTTATTTCGTGAGCGTATGGCATGCTGTTTCACAAATTTATCGTGCCGACATCGAAAGCGGAGAAATCAAACAACTGACATCGGGTATGCACGATTATAAATCCGTTTATTCTGCCGGCGATGTGCTCATTGGGGTTAAATGTTCGATGAGTAAACCGGACGAGATTTATGCTGTCAACAAAGGAACCGGATCGGAACAGGAACTCTCGTTTGAAAATAAAGAAATACTGGATGAACTGGAGATGGGCAGGGTAGAGCAACGCTGGGTGACCACGACTGATAACAAACAGATGCATGTCTGGGTGGTTTATCCGCCTCATTTTGATCCGGCTAAGAAATACCCGGCAATATTATATTGTCAGGGGGGACCGCAATCGCCGGTAAGTCAGTTCTGGTCGTATCGCTGGAATTTACAGATCATGGCAGCTAACGGATATATCATCGTAGCGCCGAACAGACGTGGTTTACCGGGTTTCGGACAGGAGTGGCTGGAGCAGATCAGCGGCGATTATGGCGGACAAAACATGCAGGATTATTTATCTGCCATAGATTCTGTGGCAAAAGAACCATTTGTGGATGAAACCCGCTTAGGTTGTGTGGGAGCCAGTTATGGTGGTTTTTCCGTGTTTTGGTTAGCCGGTCACCACGAAAAACGTTTCAAAGCTTTCATCGCTCATGCAGGTATTTTCAATTTAGAACAACAATATCTCGAAACCGAAGAAATGTGGTTTGCCAACTGGGATATGGGTGGTCCGTACTGGGATAAGGAAAATGCTGTGGCACAACGTACATACTCCAATTCTCCACATTTGTTGGTTGATAAATGGGATACCCCGATTTTAGTAACACACGGAGAAAAAGATTACCGTATCCTGGCATCACAAGGTATGGCGGCTTTCAATGCTGCGGTATTAAGAGGCGTACCGGCACAGTTACTCGTATATCCTGATGAAAACCACTGGATCATGAAACCGCAAAACGGCATTTTGTGGCAAAGAACATTTGCCTCCTGGCTCGACAAGTGGCTGAAATAACCCGCTTAATACTCTTTTTTCTAATTAATTGCAACATTTCACACCGTTTAATCATCTTTAGGGTAAATAATGTCTGATAACCGCTTAGAAGAGGAACTACAGATCATAGCAGCAGCGAAGAAGGGAGACGCGAAGGCTCAGCGTAAAATTTACGAGACCTATGCATCTTCCATGATGAGTGTCTGCTGGCGATATGCAGGTGACTCGGAGACGGCTAAAGACTTGTTGCAGGATGGTTTTGTGAAGTTGTTTACCAAACTGGACATGTATGCAGGAACAGGCGCGTTTGCCGGATGGGTGCGGAGGGTCTTTGTAACGACCTGTTTAGAATATCTCCGGCAGAAGACCGCGTTGAGAATGAGTAATCCGATTGATGATTCGGAATACAACCTGCCTGAGAGTGATGTCAGCGTGATTGATAAAATATCGGCTGACGAATTGATGGCGCTGATCGCGGAGTTGCCGGATGTTTCCCGCATGGTTTTTAACATGTTCGCACTGGAAGGCTATACACATGCTGAAATTGCAGAGATATTGGATATTACGGAGGTTAATTCAAGAACCTTGTTTTTAAGAGCCAGAAAATCACTGCAATATGCAATACAATTATTGAGTCAAAATGGAAGAAGTTAAACATAATCAAGATCCCGACGTTTTTTCTGAAAAAATCAGACAGAAGCTGGAAAATCATACGATGCCGGTGGATGCTGATATTTGGAAAGGAATTCAGAAACGTATGGCTACTCCGAAACGCATTGTTCCGGCATGGTTGTATATGTCTGTCGCTGTTGCGGCCGGACTGGCGCTGCTGTTTTCAGTGGGTAATTTTATTTATTTGCGTGATGATTTAATTCCTGTTTCGGAGGAAATTGCTCAACACAGGAAGGAAGCACAGCAATTTGTTGTAACTCCTGAGCAACCGGTTCAGAGGGAATCTGTTGGTGCGACACCGGATGCAGCGCCTCAGAAACAAAGTGTGGCGCACGTTCAGCAATCTACTACGAAAAGCGTACCGGTATCTGAACCCGCAGAAATCTCAATTGCCGATAGATTACAATCAATTCCGACGGAAGAAGTGCCTGAAAATATAACAGTTACCTCTGAAATTTCACAAGAGGAAGTTATTGAAGAGAAAACAATTGTAGCTGAAGTTATACCGGAGCAAAAAGTCAGAACTGAACCTGCACAGAGAAAGCAGATCAGAAACTTGCCCTTGCCGGAAGAAAAGCATGCGGACTGGACAGCATCGACAGTTAAGAAGAAAAGAAAATCAGTTTCGCTGGCATTGGAAATGGGGTCCGGCGTTGCCAGTTCTTCGGTTTCTGTACCTGGAAGATCCCGTGCTTACCGTTCCGAAGGTCTGGTGAGTCTGCCGACCGGAGTTTCTAATGTATTAACACCCAATCATTTCAGAAATAAAGATTATCTGCCCCCGTTTACTGCAGGATTAAGTGCTCAAATACCGCTAAATGAACAAGTTTCGGTAAAATCAGGTATGATGTACACCAATCTTATGACCCGTTTGTCGGGTAGTAGAGCAGGAGATTACAGAGCTGAGGTCAATTTGCATTACCTTGGAATCCCGGCGGATTTGGTTTGGTCATTTTTTAAACAGCATAAATGGGAAATGTATGTTTCCGGTGGCGGGATGATAGAAAAAGGTATCCGGACAGAATTTAAGCAATATCAGAATTGGGACGATGTGGAAATGAAGACATCAGCTAATACTGACGTGGATGGAGTACAGTGGTCGTTGAATGGGACATTGGGAATCGGTTATCTATTGCAAAAAAATATCGCATTGTTTTTCGATCCTAAACTATCGTATTATTTTGAAAATGATCAACCTTATAGTATCCGGAAAGAATTGCCCGTTCTGGTTAGTTTGAATACAGGATTAAGAATGTCATTTTAATTGTCAAAAATTCCGGGAGAAGCCGAAAGAATTAATTGTAAACAGATGAAAAGGTTGTATTTTTATTTCATAATGTTGTTGATTACGCTGACTGCCTGTGAGGAGCGGTTGTCGCAAACCGTTACTTATTGGGTTAATGAGCCGGTTTTTATGGATGCCCATACTTTCAGAAATTCATTGAAAATCAGTCAGGTTGGCCATGAAATTACCGGTTATGGAAAAATTAGTTTTTACAATGGTTATCTGTATATGTCGGAACCAGGGAAAGGAATTCACATCATCAATAATCAGAACCCCTCAAAACCTGAAGTTGTAGGTTATATTGAATTAATGGGAAATGCCGATTTATCAATTCGTGATAACATTCTTTATGCTGATTCTTATATTGATTTAGTCTGGTTTGATGTCAGCAATCCGGCTAAACCGGTTTTTAACGGTAGGCTGGAGAATGTTTTTCCCGAGGCTATTCCCTTTGTGGAAAACGAATTCGGCATAGATTACGAAATGACCTATATCAACAGAGATGAGGATAAGGTCGTGGTCGGGTGGAATAAAGTGAAAAGGACAGAAGAGGTGGATGACTATGATAAAGGATGGTTTTGGAGATGGTTGAAAGGTGATGTGTATGCAACACCTGATACAAATATTGATGTAAATACGGGAGGAAACAGTATCAATGGTTCCATGTCGAGATTTGCACTTTATCAGCAGAATTTATATGTGGTCATCAATAACCAAATGCAGGTGTTTGATTTGTCAGGAGTATCTCCGCAGCGAGTGGTTGAAAGTTTACCTGTCGGATTCAATGTTGAAACTATCTTCAGTTACGGGAATCATTTGTTTTTAGGAACCCCTACCGGTATGCTGATATATTCGGTGGAGAATCCGGTTTTACCGGTTTGGAAATCGACGATTACACATGCTTATGGCTGTGACCCGGTGGTGGTGGCCGATGATATTGCTTATGTTACAGTCAGGTCGGGAAATGAATGCGGACAGGAAGATAATGAGCTTATTGTGATAGATGTAAGTGATAAAGAAAAACCGCAAAGGATAAAATCCTATCCGATGAATGGTCCTAAAGGACTGGGTATTGATAATAAAACATTGTTTGTCTGTGATAATGGCCTGAAAGTATATGATGTGACAGATGTAACAGCTATTGATAAGCATCTGATAAAACATTTCAGCACAGGATTTGATGGTTACGATGTTATCCCTTACAACAATGTACTGATGATGATTGCAGATGACGGCATTCATCAGTATGATTATTCAGATCTACAGAATATCGTCCCAATAAGTCACATAAAAATAAATCAGTCTAAATAACACCAATGTTTTTCAGACTTTCAATCAACACTTTATTCTCTTCTCTGGTTCCTACAGTGATACGGATACAACCCAGGCATAACGATACAGTGTTGCGGTTTCGCACAATGATGCTCTTATCTACCAGATATTGATACACCGCATTGGCATCATCAACTCTTACCAGCACAAAATTGGCATCGGTAGGGTAGATGTGGTGGATGATATCCAGTTTTTGTAGTTCTTCGATTAACCAGCTTCTTTCCGAAGTAAGTGTTTCTACCCAATTGTCGACAAGTTCTTTTTCTTGCAACGCCTTCAATGCCTGTTTCTGTGTCAGTATATTGATATTGTAAGGGTATTTGATTTTATTAAGTACCTGAATTATTTCAACAGAACCAAAAGCCATACCGAGGCGAATCGCCGCGCTACCCCAGGCTTTTGAGAATGTTTGCAGTATGACTAAATTTGGAAACTCATGGAGCTTTGTTGCAAATCCGGGTTGAGATGAAAAATCAATATAAGCTTCATCGACAACAACAATACCTCTGAAATGCCCAAGTAGTTTAATGATTTCATCCTGATTCAGCGTATTGCCCGTTGGATTGTTCGGCGAGCACAACCACATTAGTTTCGTATTTTCATCAGCAGCGAGCAACATTTCATCCGCAGAAAAATCAAAAGCGTTGTTTAACAATACCTTGCGGTATTCGATGTCGTTAATGTTGGCACACACCTTATACATCCCGTATGTTGGCTCTATGGCTACCACATTGTCGACACGAGGCTCACAAAACGCCCTGTATAACAGGTCGATAGGTTCGTCGCTGCCATTTCCCAAGAAAATATTGGTTGCCGGAACGTGCTTGATTTCCGAAATAGCCTCCTTGACTTTCCATTGCAAAGGGTCCGGGTAACGGTTATATGGGGCATTGTATGGATTCTCGTTTGCATCCAGATATACCGATGCTTCTCCCTTGAACTCATCCCGTGCACAGGAATAAGGTTGCAAATTTGCAATGTTTTTTCTTAATAAATTCTTGATGTTCATGTTTTTGTTAAAAATTTAGCCATTAACCACTAACTTTATTTTTCAATCATCCTTTTACACTTTCAAACTATCTTTTTCGAGTAAGAACTCATAAATGTTCATAAACACTACCCCACTTTCATTCTGATGAATGTTTTCTATCACTCACCACTAATCACAATTAACAGCTATTCGCTTATTCAAACAGCCTGATCTTAACCGCATTGCTATGTGCTTGTAATTCTTCGTTTTCGGCCATCAGGATGATAGCATTGCTGAGGTTGGTCAAACCTTCTTTCGTAATTTCCTGGAATGTGACTTTGCGCAGGAAACTATCCAGATTCACACCACTGTATGCTTTGGCATAACCATTGGTCGGCAGGGTGTGGTTCGTGCCTGAAGCGTAGTCGCCGGCGCTTTCAGGGGTATAATTTCCCAGGAATACTGACCCGGCATTGACAATATTTTCAGCAACACCTTTGAAATATCTTGTCGAAATAATCAAATGTTCAGGAGCATAATTATTTGTCATTTCAACCGCCTCTTCCATGGTTTTAACCAGGATTATTTTGCTGTTTTCCAGTGCTTTTTCCGCAAATTGCCTGCGGGGTAGTTCCTGTAACTGAATATCGATCTCTTCCAGCACTTTGTCAATCAGTCCTTCGCTTGTCGTTATCAGAATGGATTGACTGTCGACACCGTGTTCTGCCTGTGAAAGCAGGTCAGAGGCCACAAAAGCCGGGTTGGCTGTTTCATCAGCCAGTACTTCTACTTCCGATGGACCGGCAGGCATGTCGATGGCTACATCCCTAAGCGAGACCAGTTGCTTGGCAGCAGTGACATACTGATTACCCGGACCAAAAATTTTATATACTTTGGGCACCGTTTCCGTTCCATAGGCCATTGCTGCAATTGCCTGTGTACCTCCAATTTTAAAAATACGATGCACACCGGCAACTTTTGCTGCATATAACACAGCGGGGTGAATATTACCTTCTTTGTCAGGAGGAGAACAAAGGATGATTTCCTTACATTCTGCTATTTGAGCAGGGATGGCCAGCATCAGTACCGTTGAAAACAGGGGAGCTGTTCCGCCGGGGATATATAACCCCACTTTTTCGATAGCTATGGCTTTCTGCCAGCAATAAACACCGGGTGAAGTCTGGATCTCCTTTAGTTCGGGTTGTTGTTCCGAATGAAATTTCCAGATATTTCGTTTGGCCATTTCAATCGCCTGTTTCAATAACGGCGAAACCAGCTTGTCTGCCGCTTCAATTTCCGTCCTGGTGACTTCAACAGTATCGACATTTACCCCGTCAAATTGTTGGGTAT
Organism: Paludibacter sp.; assembly: GCA_029973975.1. Lineage (GTDB taxonomy): Bacteria > Bacteroidota > Bacteroidia > Bacteroidales > Paludibacteraceae > Paludibacter. The sequence continues at coordinate 3,111 of JARKQF010000072.1, read as the reverse complement.
ATTTTTTTATGGCACTGTCGCCATTTGCACGTACATCATCCAGTACCTTACTTACAGTTTCAAAAAGGCTGGAACTGTCGAATACCGGACGGGTAAGCAGGCTATTCCAACTGTCACGGGAGGGATATTTGATAATTTGCATAATTCAACCGGTTTTTTAAAGTTTTATCTGAACGTGAGATGATTGCATATCAGAATTTTACAACGAACTCGGCGACAAACTTGGTGTCGGCATGTGATCCGTCCTTCCAGAAATAACGCTCATAATTCAAACGGATATCGTTAATGAAAGGTTTATTCAGGCTGATAATTAAACCACCTGTGATTCTGCTTCTGGCTTCATCCATTTTGGGAACGATGGAAGTCGAGTTTTGTACTTCGTATTTCAGATTTCTGGTCATTCCTTCATATCTCAGAACAGGAGAAATCTTAGTAATATGTTCTGATTTAGGCGTCTTAATGTCATATTTTGCCATCACTAAATAGCCTGTGGTATATTTGCTGTCCAATAAATTGTTTTCACCATAGGTTTTAATGATATATTCAGTTTCAAAATGAAATTGTTGGTATTCGGCACTTATTCCGGCATTATAATAAGTCATCCGGATTGAATCCGGATTTATGGTATTTGCATTCAGTGATAATTGTATAGGTTTACCCGGGAAGAGCATAACCCTGGCAGCATAGCTCAGTTCGTTCATTTTAAGCGTTTTATCCTGTGTGTACAGGCCAAGCCCGTTGTAGATGCCCAGTGTCATGTCAAAAGGAACAGCCTTCTCATTCGTAATATTGAAGGAAATACCCACATCGCGTAAATTGGTCAATTGCTTTCCCATGAACGATCTGTTTGCAAAATAATACTGATGCGGTGACCTTAAATTATCTGTACTGAACGGAACTTTCTGTTGCCCGATTGTAAAACTCATCCAATCAACAGTTTGTAGTCTTACGAATGCATCCAGCATACGGGTTCTGCCTTCATCGGAAAGATCAATCTCTGCTTTATAGGCGGCAATGGGAGAGATATTCCCTCTGACACTGAATCTGGCATTACGAATCTGAAAACGGTGCTCATCAAGTTCAGTGAAATACTCATATTTTCCCCTTATGGTTCCGTCGATCTCCGGTATATAATTGTTTTTTTCCTGTGCAGTTAAAATTGTACTGATTGCTACTAAAAAAAAGATGTTTAGTTTTCTGATCATGTATTGTAATTAAATTAAATTTTTACAGACAAGGAAGATGCATAAAAATCATCCCATTTTTGATAAAGTTCTTCCATACCACCCTCTAACACAATATCGGCTCCTTTTGATATCAGTGCGTCAGGATGAATAGGACCTGTATTAATCGCAATGGTAAACAAGCCGGCTGCTACTGAAGATTCAACTCCTAATGGAGCATTTTCTATTACCACAATTTCCCATGGATTCAATCCTGATTTCTCCAGAGCTCTTAAATAGGGTTCCGGTGACGGTTTGCCTTGTTTTACATCAAAAGCAGTTATCATCCTTTCTTTCAGGAATATATCAGGGAAATAATCATCAAGACTGTTCAACAGAGAGGGCTGCCCGGAGCCCGTTACCAGAAAAATTGTCAGATCCTGTTGTTTTACCTTTTTAAGTAAATCATGCGAGTAAGGCATGGATAATATCTCACCCAGCGCTTCCAGATGTTGTGTCTTGGTTTCGTATATATTTTCCTGTTCTTCAAGCGTCGCTGTCCTGCCGAATGTTCTCATGTAAGCATTGTTGATGGTATCATGGCCTACACGTCCTTCGTTCAGGTATGCTTCCTCGATTGTAAACGGTATATTGAGTCCGTTCATTGTTTTTACCCAGGCCTGCGAATGATTTTCCATCGAATCAAGCAGGACTCCATCCATGTCGAAAAAGACCGCTTTTAGTTGAAATTCAGGATATTTATTTTGTTGAATGAATTTTTTAATCTCAGGGATAAACATTTGTAAAAATTATTTTTTGCAAAGATACTTATTTTCAGTTTAAATTCTAACAAAAATACAGTCCGTCTTGTTTCATTATTGAAAAAAACTTTGTACTTTTGCGACTCCAAATTAATATCGGGGTGTGGCGCAGTTGGTAGCGCGCTACGTTCGGGACGTAGAGGTCGCAGGTTCGAGTCTTGTCACCCCGACTTTTTCAAAGCTCTTCTAAACTCTCTAAACACAATAACCTTGGTGTTTAACTAAAAACAAAATTTAAACGTATGAAAAAAGCATTTTCCCTTTTGTTGTTCGTGGTCACATTTTTTTTTGTTTCCTGTGATTTTTCGGGGGAATCAAATTATACACCTGGTATTTTTTTCCTGCAGTCTCCAATAAAAAACAGTAAGGATACAATCAGAGTTGGCATTGCCGGAGAACAGGATTTGTTGTTGCTGGATACCATACAAGTGGGAGATACAGTGCGTTTTGTGATGCGAATGGAGGCTTATGCAAACCGTTTGACAGCATTGAGCCTGAAACATACGCCGGCTAATGCTGCAAAAATAATATTGCCTCCGGTTGAAAACCTGGATTCGACTTTTAATTCAAATTCAGATTATGATAAAGGGGATTTTTATCTGGATCCTCTTTATAGTTCATTGTTTATGGTGTTCAGTTATGTTGCATTAGAGCCGGGAAATGACGCCCGACTTGAAATGACGGTTGTTTCTGATGCGAAGTTTGATGGAGGAGGGTATGGTTCTAATTATGCTATCTTAAAGCTGAAAACTCCAATTAAACCCTGAAAGTTTAAGCGTCTGTATTTTTTTCAAAAAAGCTGAAGTTGACATTGCCGTATTTCCGGTGGAATAGAAAATTCGGATGGGTGTCAAATTGATGTTTTGCCCCGTGTTCCAGGATAAAGAGTCCGTTTTCTTCCAGCAAATCATGACCGAAAATTAAATCCGGCAGTGTTGTCAGTTTATCAAGGTCATAGGGAGGGTCAGCGAAAATTAAATCGAACGTACTGTGACAAACCGGTATAAATCTGAATACATCCGCTTTATGAAGAAAATAATTGTCGATTTTCAATTCACTGCAAACCTTGCGGATAAAAGCTCCGTGTTTGTCGTTTAATTCGACGGCGACAACTTCTCTGCATGCTC
>JARKQF010000036.1 GCA_029973975.1 Paludibacter sp. | reverse complement strand
GGGGCGCATCGTGAAACAGCCGGTGGTTAAAGACGATCAGATTGTTATTGGCTACGTGTTGGGTTTATCACTTACTGTCGATCATCGCATTGTGGATGGTGGCGATACCGCCCGCTTTGTAAGGCAGGTGATGGATCATTTGTCAGATCCTGTTTCTTTGCTGATGGAGTAACATTAAAATTGAGATAATATGCACAGGGACATTGCCGACATCAGAATCAATTATTCCAAACAAAGCCTGGATGAAAAAGATGCTGAAAAGAATGCTTTCGATATGTTTGAGCGTTGGTGGAATGAAGCGATGGACTCGGAAATTTCCGAGGTTAACGCGATGACACTTGCTACAGTCAATAATGGAATTCCCAATGCCCGTATCGTGCTACTCAAGGCTTTTGATGAACGTGGATTTGTATTCTTTACAAACTACAACAGCCAGAAAGGAACTGAATTGAAAGAAAATCCGAATGTTTGTCTGGTATTTTTCTGGAAAGAAATGGAAAGACAAATTCGCATCACAGGAATTGCCGAAAAGACGACGATACAGGAAAGCATTGATTATTTCGACAGTCGGCCCGACGAACATAAATTAGGCGCCTGGGCTTCAGCGCAAAGCTTGGTCGTGGCCGGAAAAGGTTTTCTGAAAGAAACTTTTGATTATTATGCCGAACGATTTAAACGAGGCGCGATCCCTAAGCCTCCACACTGGGGCGGTTATCGTGTAAAACCAACTTCTATCGAATTCTGGCAGGGGCGACCGAATCGCTTGCATGATCGGTTGCTGTACACCCTTCAGGATGATGGGGACTGGAAGATAGAGCGGTTGCAGCCTTAACTAAAGTTCTTCGTTGCAATCAAGTTAAGAATCAAGTTTGGGAAGAGAGAGTATCTGTATATCTTCACTGAAGTTGCTTGGAAGAATCAAGTTATATATAAAGTTTATAGATAATAAAGAATCAACTCTGTTCAACAAATTGGAACTTGATTTCCAACATGATTTCTACAAACAACTTCAGTGAAAAGAGTCGTACCCTCCTGCATATACAACTTGATTTTCAACTTGATTGCTACAATCAACTTCAGTGACGATAGCCAAACAGTCCTTTCTCCTTAATCTGTTGATACACCCCCTCCGGCACATACTGCGCCAATCTGGCATCGCCCGACTCAATTAACTGAGTAATAAACTCAGTGGTAATGCCCGTGTCGTCAGATGAGATTGTTTTCAGAATCAGAATCTTTCCCGTCAGGTTGAGGTATTGCCACAACAACCTTATATCAGCAGGGAAGTGAGCATCGTCGGGATAAATTATTTCGCCTGTTTCAGGGTCAAGAGAAGGATAAAGGTACACCTTTACATTTTCTACGAATAAAGCGCCCATCATCTGGAGAATACCCCCGCGCAGGTCGGTGTAGCTGGTATGGTCAAGTATCTTGTCGAATGTAGGCAAGCCCATCACGATGCGTAGCTTGATGATGCGAAACTGTCCGAAATAACGCACCAGCTCGAAGTATCGCTGGAAACGGGAGACCATTACACTTTGTCCCATGAGGTTGAGCAGATCGACCCGGTGGAGAAAATCCTGTTCGTCTACTTCTTCACCCCGCATCAGGTAGTTCAGCGAAATCTCACAAAAAGCAATTGTGTTTTCAGGCGTATAATCCTCATCCCGTTTAAAAACCTGCAAACTGTCCTCGATGAATTTCATACCCAGGTTGGTGATAGGGCGAAAGTACCCCCTGGTCAGCAGAATGTTCTTCTTGTACAGCATCTCCCCTGGCTGTATGACCCGCCCCGTTTTATCGAACATAATGGCCGGAGTCATGTTGTTTTTTACCAGCATCAGGTTGAGGATGCGGTTATCCACCTTGTTCATATCCGGACCTTCGGTATGAATGTAATCAATTTCCAGCCGGTCGGTATCTAAGTTATCCAGTAAACTGAGGAGAATGTTAACCGGATTCTCACACCCGAATAGTCCCCCGTAGATCAGGTTGATTCCTAAAGTTCCGAGCGTATATTGTTGTAATAAAGTGTCGTTCTCAAGTAACTTAATATGAACCAGCACTAAATTGGGGTGGTAGCGGTTGCTCCCCTCAGCCATGATGCCCAGCCAGCCGTTTCCCTGATTGGTTTTAGAAAAGTTAATGGTTTCAACCGTATTAGCAAAAGCGAAGAATTTTTGCTGATTTTTCTTGTCTAAAATTTTAATCAGTTCATCGTATTCATACTGCACCATTTTGCGCAGCCGTTCTTCCGCCACGTATCGCGAGGGTTGTCCTTCGTTGTAAAAGTAATCGCTGAACAGCTTATCGTATGCCGAAACCGTTTTTGCTACCGTATTCGAAGCCCCGCCGGCCTGAAACAGATGTCGCGCCGTTTCCTGTCCGCCGCCAATTTCAGCAACAGTGCCGTAGTATTTACTTTCGATGTTTATCTTGACTGCTTTTTCTTTGGTGCTGAGAAGTTTCATACGATTATTTGTCTGTTAATTTATTTGAGCCAGATTAAACTGACAATATAACAACTAGTTCCGGAATTTGTTTGTGTAACAGTAAATACATCAAAAGACCGTAAAATGTTTTTTGCCTGAAAAAATATTTATCTTTGCGTCACAATTACACTAATTAAATTATGACTACACTTGAATTTGTTGGGGCGACAGCCTCTTTGCTGTCTATATTGAATCAGTTTCCACAGGCTATCAAGGTGTTTCGTACCAAAGATACACATAGTATATCTTTGCTTATGTACTGTATTGTTGTAGTCTGCATTTCCATGTGGCTGGTTTATGGATTGATGCTCAAAGATGGTCCTCTTATATGGGCGAATGCCATCTCATTAATACCCATCGTTTACATTTTCATTATGAAAGTGAGTAATACGATAAGAAAGATAGATAAGTTTACAATCTGAGGCTAAACTCTGAAATCAAAACGCTCAGACCTGTTTTTTTCATAAATATCGCGGTCGAAAGAGTAATAACGGGCAGGTTTATGAGAAACGCCTGTCTGAATTTCATCTAACTGTATGAGATAAGGCATCTTGTTGATTTTCCTTCTGAAATTTCTTTTATCATAAGTTGTGTCGAATACAACTTCATAAACATTTTGCATTTGGGTAAGTGTGAATTTTTCCGGTAGTAATTCGAAGATTAAGGGTTCGTGTAAAAGATCGTAACGAAGTTTTTTCAATGCTTCATCAAATATCTCGTTGTGATCAAACATGAGTTGACTGATTTCATAGGCATTTATCCATTTGGCTACATCAATCAATTTAGAATTGTCAATACTGGCAATGTTAATTAAGGAATAGAAACCAACAGTCAAAACACGTTCATCTAAAAGCCTTGGTTTTACCCATTCAAAATCCTGTGGCCTTCTTCTTAGCCGGTCAGGAGCACTAAAAATCCAGAACTGTTTTACGAAAATACCTTCTAACCCGGTTTGTTCTTTTAGAATTCGTGCTGCAGTAGCATTGATATCTTCATCTCTTCGAACGTGGTTTCCTGGTAATTTCCACTCTTCAATAATTTCGTCATTATATGGTACTTGTTCCTTGCGGACTAGTACGGAAAGCTCGTTTTCATAGTAGCCAAAAATTACACAATCGACTGAAATAGTAGCTAGAATCTCGTTTCTCCTCATGAAATTTATAATTAGATTTCTAAAATGTGTTTCTTAAAATGACACAAAGATAGTTATTGTTATGTTACAACACAAGAAAAAGTGTCTTTTTAACACATTGCTCAATTTGCTAATATACAATAATTTAGTATTGTTTAAAGGATGCTTAGTGTGAAAAATACACATAAAGTATTTGGATGCTAAAAAAAAACCTATATATTTGCACCATGATACTTATTGTTTAAACGACACTTATAAGTACAGGTTGAATCTTAAATCAAATAATTGATATGAACAAAGCACGTGTTATCAGGCTTATGATTTTTCTTTGCGCGTTTGTCTTGTTTTCCTGTTCAGAGAAGCAATATGACACGATAGATGAGAAGCTGGAATCTTTGCTTGAAGAAATGACCCTAGAAGAAAAAGTAGGGCAGATGGCCCAGATAACCTTGGATGTTATTGGTAAGGGTGGTAGTCGTTATAATAGCTACGAACCTTTTTTGATCGATACAGTAATGCTTCGTAAAGCGATATTGGAATATCATGTAGGTTCAATATTGAATACCACAAATAATTATGCACTTACTCCTGTTAAATGGAATGAAATAATTAGTTTTATTCAGCAGATTGCCATGGAGGAGTCCAGAATGAAAATCCCGGTTGTTTATGGGATTGATGCAATCCATGGTGTTACTTATACTGACGGAGCTACTATTTTCCCTCAACAAATAACGCTTGCAGCAACATTTAACCCGGTTCATGCTTACAATATGGCCAGGATAACTGCTTATGAAACCAGAGCCAGCGGGATTCCCTGGAATTTTTCTCCTGTATTGGATCTTGGGGCGGATCCTCGTTTCTCCAGACAATTTGAAGGTTTCGGAGAAGATCCTTACCTGATTGAGATAATGGGTGAGCAAATGATTCTGGGTTATGAAGGAATAACCGATAGCATTAGTAGTCCATATAAAGTAGCAACTTGTGTAAAACACTTTTTAGGCTACTCCGTTCCTGCTTCCGGAAAAGATCGTACACCGGCATATATTCCAGAGAACATGTTGCGTGAATATCATTTGGAACCATTTAAAAAAGTAATTGATGCAGGGACGGAATCAGTAATGATTAATTCCGGAATCATCAATGGTATATCTTCGCATGCAAGTTACGAGCTAATAACAAAAATCCTCAAAGAAGAGCTTGGATTTAAAGGAGTTGTAGTAACCGATTGGATGGACATTATTAACCTGCATACCCGTGATAAAATTGCTGTTGATAATAAAGAGGCTGTTAAACTGGCTGTTAATGCCGGAATTGATATGTCTATGATACCTTATGAGTTTGAACAATTTTGTCAGGATTTGGTTGCTTTAGTGAAAGAAGGAGAAGTGAAGGAAAGCAGAATTGATGATGCTGTGAGGAGAATTCTCAGCATGAAAATGAAATTGGGGCTGTGGGAAAATCCTGTTACAAAAATTGAAGACTATCCTGAATTTGCGTCGGAAACATCAGTAAAGGAAGCGTATGAGGCGGCTGCAGAGGCAATTACATTGTTGAAAAATGAATATAAGATTTTGCCTTTATCAAAATCGGTTAAGGTTCTCGTTACGGGGCCCAATGCAAATAGCATGAGGGCATTGAACGGTGGATGGACGTATTCCTGGCAGGGAGAAAAAGCTGACCGATATGCACAACAATACAATACTATTCTTGAAGCCATTCAGCATAAAATTGGTGGGATAAACGTACAATATGTTCCGGGTGTAAGTTATGTGGAGACTGGGAATTATTATGAAGATAAGGATGACCGTTTTAGCGAAGCCGTGCAGCAAGCTAAAAAAGCCGACGTTGTGATTCTTTGTCTAGGAGAAAATAGTTATACTGAAAAACCGGGTGATTTGAATGATCTGACACTTAGTCACAATCAATTGAATTTAGCAAAAGAGGTTGCCAAATCAGGAAAGCCTGTTATTCTGGTACTGAATGAGGGGCGCCCTCGCTGCATAAGAGAAATAGAACCATCGATGGCGGCAGTTGTTCAGACATACCTTCCCGGAAATTATGGAGGAGATGCTTTGGCCGATATCTTGTTCGGAGATGTGAATCCTTCAGGCAAGTTGCCTTATACCTATCCTTCTTATCCGAACTCATTGGTTACTTATTACCATAAACCTGCCGAAGAACAAAAAAGAGCAGAAGGAGCATACGTCTATGAGTCAGACTATAACCCACAATATGAATTTGGTTACGGACTTAGCTATACAGATTTTGAATACAGTAACTTAAGAGTGTCTTCAAAGACGATTTCCGGCAACAAACCGGTTGAGATATTTGTTGATATAGCTAATACCGGTTCGCTTTCAGGAAAAGAAGTTGTGATGTTGTACACCTCGGATTTGTATGCGAGTATTACTCCTGATGTTAAACGCTTAAGACGATTTACTAAAATTGAATTAGAACCCGGGGAGAAAAAAACGGTCAGGTTTGAATTGAATGCGCGGGACCTTGCTTTTGTAACACCGGATGGGAAATGGATCACGGAGCCGGGTGAGTTTGAAATTAAAACCGGATCGCTGAAACAAGTAATAAAGTATAAGTAATTAACCAAATAAATTATAATCAATGAAAATCACGAAAAACAAACAAAAAACCGGGG
>JARKQF010000089.1 GCA_029973975.1 Paludibacter sp. | reverse complement strand
ACTTTTTCGTTATCTTTCAGCACCTGATTACACCTCTATATTCTATGTAAGAGCCTAAAAAACTTTTCTGAACGATAGCCAGATTAGCTTGAGACGGCTAACATAATTTAGTTATTCTGTCAAGGAGAGATACCTTGATTGTCACAGATTTGTTACAACATCTCTTAACTTTTTAATATAAAAAGCAAAAACATTGCTTTTTTTCAATAAAAATCGCTGCCTCTAAAATTTTTCTTAAAAATTATGGATGTTATTCACCTGCTAATGACTGCAGGTGAGCATCAAGCACCTGCCAGATTTCACCTCTGCCTTTCTGTGTAACAGCGGAAAAGAAAATTGGCTTTATGTCTGCGGATACATTCAGAATTCTTTCAATAATACGTCGGCGGTTGATCGCTTGATTATTGGACAGCTTATCGACTTTGGTTAAAACATAGAGGTAGGGAATCCGGTATTCCTCCAACCAGTCCCGCAGCGACAAGTCATCGTCACTGGGGTCGCGGCGAACATCCAATATTAAAATTACCATGACGAGATTCTGCCTGTTTTTCAAATAAGCCTCGATCATTTCCCCCCAGTCTCTCTTCAGCGCCCGGGAAACTTTGGCAAATCCATAACCCGGCAAATCCACAAAAGACACCGCTTCATTAACGACAAAAAAGTTTATCAACTGTGTCCGCCCGGGGGTATTACTGGTTTTAGCCAGATTTTTGCGCCCTACAAGCGTATTCATCAGGGATGATTTGCCTACATTGGAACGCCCCACAAAAGCAATTTCCGGCATGATCGCCGGAGGATACTGGGCCGGCCAAACCGCACTTTTTACAAATTCCGCACTAGTAATTTTCATATCTAAAAACAATCTTTCCCGCTACTCCCGTTCAAAAGTAATACCGTACTTCTCCAGCTTCCTTTCGAAGGTTGGCCGGGATATCCCGAGAATTTCACAAATCTCTCCTTTATTTTTACCGGTCTCGCGGATGATTTTTCGGATATAGCGATCTTCGACTTCATCGAGCGTCAACAACTTCTCCGGCCCGGAAGC
>JARKQF010000341.1 GCA_029973975.1 Paludibacter sp. | reverse complement strand
TCTGCCATTACCTCGATTATCGCTTCTGAACTGAATAATCCGGCCGTGAATACTTTTTCAGCGGTATATACACCCGATAAACAAGCTGATGAATCAAAATTTATCAATTTGTATAAACCTTTGTTGAGTAATATGCATGCTGTTGTCCCTGATGCGGATAAATTGCTGGAACAACTTGACTATTTCATCCGGATACATGCAGAACCCATTCCTTCGACATCGCCTTTTGCGCAATATTGTGTGATGGAACTGGCGCAAAAGCATGTTACGGTAACACTCGACGGTCAGGGTGCAGATGAGCAGTTGGGAGGATATCATTATTTCTTTGGTTTTTATTTCAAAGATTTATTAATGGGATTCAGGTGGAAAACTTTATTCAGGGAAATAAAAGCTTATCTTAAAATCCATAAGTCTTTTTATGGAATTAAAACGATGGTTTATTTTTTACTGCCGAACGCACTGAAAACCCAGACCCGGGTTGACAATCACGGGTTTATTGACAAAAGTTTCATAAAAAAGGAGCTGGCTGCCAATCGTTCTGTTATTGTGCATAATTTATATGCTTCTGAAGACCTCAAAGCAGCTTTACTCAACCACTTTGAATTTAAACTGGAGCATCTGCTGAAATGGAACGACCGGAATTCCATGGCTTTTTCGGTTGAGTCGCGTACTCCTTTTCTGGATTACAGACTTGTAGAATATACTTTGTCGATAGAGCCGGAATCTATTATTAAAAACGGCATCACAAAAAGTATTCTGCGTGAATCGTTGAAAGGCGTCTTGCCGGAAGCCATCAGAAACCGGCAGGATAAAGTCGGTTTTGCTACGCCACAGGACGAGTGGTTCAGAGAACCGGTATTTCGTACATTTATTGAAGATATTATCAGGTCTGAATCTTTCAGGAACAGACAAATTATAGATGCAGATAAAGCCCTGTTGCTGTACAAGAAACATCTGAAAGGCGATATCAATATTGCAAAAGATATCTGGAAATGGATTCATCTGGAACTTTGGTTCAGAACGTTTATTGATTGATATGATACAAATTCTACATGCTGCTGATATAAATCCGGATGCCTGGCTTGCATTGTGCAGCCGTTCATCAGTATCTTCGTTTTTTCAAACGAAAGCATGTTATGACTTTTATGCAGAACTGAACTTTCTGAAACCATTTTTATACGGAGTTAGTGAAGATGATAAACTGACCGGATTAGTCTGTGGTTACCTGATTGCCGATGGGGGAGTAATGAAGCGTTTTTTCAGTCGCAGGGCTATCATACCCGG
>JARKQF010000340.1 GCA_029973975.1 Paludibacter sp. | reverse complement strand
CCAAATGTCTGCTATGTATATAGTTATTTTGAATACAATAAACAATTATAGATGGAAGTTTTTTGCTACCTTTGGGCAGAAATAATTATAGTCGTATAAAATGAACATTAACTGGATAATCCTGATTATTGGAGGAGTTTTCGAATCAATTTTTGCGATGAGCCTGGGAAAGATGCAACAGACATCAGGCAAAGAGATGTGGCTGTGGCTTGCGATATTTCTTGCCTGTGTAAGCCTTAGTATGTTTTTACTGTTCAAATCGATGGGAGGCAACCACCCGATTCCGACAGGAACCGCTTATGCTGTCTGGGCGGGCATCGGTGCTGTAGGAACGGTTGCCCTCGGTATTCTGGTTTTCAGGGAACCGGTCACTTTCTGGAGAATCTTTTTCCTTAGCACCCTAATTATTTCGATCGTTGGATTGCAATTCACTTCTGCACATCATTGATTTAAATTGCAAAATTGATTTAAAATACAAATTAGCAATTACTAATTACAAACGCCTTTCCACATTATTCATATTGGCGATGGTACATCACAAACCTTCCTATCTCTATCATCACATCAACCTTCCCACCTCTCCACTCTCTTTGTCAATCCAGCACACCACTGTTAATAACTTGTTGATAACCTGTTGAGAAGTTGTTCATAAAAACGACCAAAAATATTTGCAATTTATTTGTCCGGTATGTTATATTTGCAGAACAACAATGAGAGATAAAGTACGAATTTCGTACAAAAGACATACATAGGAGTTCATTGACATTTTGTACACAACGGGAAGAGTTTCATTCAAGAGATCGGCAAATCCGTTTGTTTTTCTCTTTGTTCATGAAGAGTGAGACATTGATAAAATGTTTCTATCGGATGAACCATAAGTTTTTCGTTACGTGATTCCCCTTGATAGCAGTTTATCTGTATATGTAAGGGAGTGATTGCAAAATAGCGACCGACTCGGACGAATGAACCATCTTCAGGCATAGGCAGAATTTGTGACTGCTTTTGTATCCTATTTTGGTTGAAAGGTAAACCTTCACGGGCAAGCCAACTCGCCGGAAACAGAT
>JARKQF010000214.1 GCA_029973975.1 Paludibacter sp. | reverse complement strand
TGCGATTCAGCATTTCGATGTCTCTTTCAAGGTTCAGAAAATTAGCCGCCAACAGCGACGGCGCTACCATTGTGCCCATACGTTTCAAAGTTTATAGATTCAAAGTTAGTAAAAAATGATTACAGGGCAAAATCGTCTTTTTCTTCTTCTATTGAAAGGAAAAAATCAAAATCAAATTCTGATATTTTTTTTTCGGTTTCAAATTTCACAATTCCCAATTCCGGATAATGTTTGATTATTTTCACTCCTGAATCCGTCAACTCACCGATGACCTCCGCGAAAGATATTCCCTCTTTTAAAACGGCGAAATAGGTATTCATACGATTTTTTATTTTATAGACTTCTATGCTTGTATCAATCCTTTGCCTATATCCCTGTATTTCAGGTTCTCTATTAGTTTTGCCTTGTTCTCGAGCAACTCCCATATTTCCCCGGCACTTAAATTCGGAAACTGTTCCATATAGAGTGCAGCCAGACCTGAAACGTACGGTGTAGCCATACTTGTTCCGCTTAACAATGTATAATGTTTCAGAGTTCCGTTTTTCTGCGGATAAGCACTCAGAATATCAACACCGGGTGCACAAACATTTATATTACCACCCGTGGCTGCATTGATCCCGGCATTAGAAAACCGGGCTATTCGCATCTGGTTGTCGATTGCCGCTACGGCCATAATGGAAAGCGAGTTAGCGGGTGCAGAAACAGGGGCAGGCAGGGCAGGGCGCCTGCTGTCGTTACCGGCCGCGGCGATGATGATACAATTATTGTCTAATGCTTTTTTGCCGACGGTTTCAAAAAGTAGGGAAGGTTTTTCATTTAGTTTTACGGGAGAAGCCAGTGAGAGTGAGATGACCCTGAATTTCTTTGTAATTGCCCAATCGATAGCGTCAATGATACTGCTGGTTGTTCCTTTCCCGCCGTTGGATAGCACTTTCCCGATTTTCAGGTTGCAATCTTTGGCAACGCCGTAGCGTTTACCGGTATCATTTCGTATATTACCGCCGGCAATGCCGGCGCAGTGTGTTCCGTGTCCATTGGGATCTTTGTCCCAATCTTCACCTTCGATAAACGATTTTCCTTCAATTTCTCTGCCGATAAAATCGGGATGAAGAATATCGAAACCGGTATCCAGGACGCAAACATCAATCCCTTTGCCGGAAAACTGGGTATTCTCTATGCCGATGGCTTTTAATCCCCATTCCAGTTCTGTAAGGGAGGTTTGTGAAAGGGGTTTCTTTCGGATGAAGTTTTCCAGTTCCACAATTTTACTTTTCAATTCGTCAACATTCGTCTTCAACGCATCGATCAGGGATATTTCATCTGCTGCAAAAAAATCCCTCTCCTTTTCAAAATAAATAATAGGACTTTTGCTGTCAGTAAGCGACATAGCTAATTGTTCTTCATTCATATCATCGACCACCATCATTCCGAGGTTTTTGTAAAGTATGGCATTGTGATTGTCGATAATATCGAACGAACGGTTTTCTTTCGATAGGAACTCCGACGATGTAACGCTTACAGAGAATTCCTTTTCCACGTTTTTGATCGACGCTTCCTGCTGGTTATTCAGTAAAACAATATATCTGTTATTTTGCATAGTCTTGGTTTATTGAGGGACAATTTCGGATATGATTTCTTCGAGAAGCAGATAGATATCTTCCGTGATTAAATGAGTGAGTAGTTTCTTGTTGATGACGGACATAGAGCCGTTTTGCATTAAAAGAGAACGCCAGAATGCTTCTACTTTAGTAACAGAATCCAGGTCTCTCAGTTGGTTATCGGTTAAAAAGCCCTGCTGATAAAGATTGAGGATCAGGTTAGACAGGATCTCTTTGCCTTCCTGGAGTTTCGAAATTTCTTTTTTGTAGATATCCTGCAGCAATGTTTCGAGACTTTCAATTCCATTATAAGAAAATCCCCACCACAGCTCGCGCCTTCCTGAATTTATTTTTTCCATTTTTGAAGGATCGAAACCTTTTTTCACTGTATAAAGCATATTAATTACCCTTAGTACCTCCGATTCCCTGGTGTTCTCACCCCGCTCTTTGAAATAATCTGATAATTTATTAAGAAAAACAGTAAACCGCTGTTCGAAATCGAACGACCTGTCGCCATAGAGCCTTTGTACCTGATTGAATTCGACGAAAAACTCCTCGATAACTTTTACTTTGTGGTGAATAAATTCCTGCATCTATTCAAAAATGATTTCTTCAATTTGCTGTCCGTTTTTATCGGTAAATGTTACCAGTCGCAATCCTTCTTCTTCCATTTCCACATGGAGGTTGATGAACAACTTGTCTTTGTCTTCTGCCGTGGAGGTGTTGGGGTCGATGAAAATGTCGTTTATCCTGGTGGATACCAGGGAGAAATTGCTGCCGATAGCGTCTGTGAGAATTTTTTTCATTTCCGAAACTTCCTCGCTTGCGGTCGTGTCCTGGGGTCTGAACGTACCAGCGCTCAGCGACTTTATTTGCGGCAGAACGTCAATTTTTTTTATCTCGTCGCCAATGTTTTTCACCAATTTCTGATCTTTCGCTTCAAGCGTTTTAAAGAGTTGCTTGAATTCCTTATTCTGCAATTGTTCTTTGGTGATTGGGGGAATGGAGAGCTGTTTTTCTTTGTTTACCGCCTCAATTCTCTCGTTCACGTCGTTCAGAAATTTCGTTTCATCGAGTTTGAAATCATATTTCGACGACGAGTTGATATCCGTAATTTTCAGCGGAATATCCATCTTTACACTCGGAAATGCATACCTTGGTACCTTGAAATATTTCAGATATTCATGGTTTGCATATTCTTTGGCGACAAGGATTGCATTTTCATCGGCTTTTTTACGAGCCTGAATTATCTCGTTATTGAGATAATTCAGGTAATCAGACAGTTTAATCATTTCCGTAAAGTTTATTGTGCGAGTATGCCAAGCACTTTCTCTAATCCGGCGGGCATTTCGTCATTGGTGGCACGAACTTTCACGCCCAACGAATATTCTTTTTCGATTTTCACGCCGGTGGATGTTGTTCTCTTGTAAGAGACATCAACGCTGAAATTTACTTTGGCGAACAGGCTTGCAATACCGCCCGAACCGCCACTGGTACTGGTTTTGATGCCAAACTCGTCATCCACTTTTTTTGTGTAGGTGGATTTCAGCTTCACGTTGAAATCAATTTCGCACGAGTCTATCCTGAATGAAGGTACATTTAACAATGCGATAAACGGAACGGAGAGTTCTACATCTTGCTCTTCAAAAGGCTCTTCATCAGGTGTCTCCTCTTCGTTCACATAATCGGGATTGGCAACTTTCTTTTTGTATTTGAATTCTGCCATCCGTAATTTTTTCTCGCCAGTGTCTGCATCTACAATTTCAAAACCGACTTCGTTGATGAAACTAACAGTGGAAACCGATGCGTTAGTCTGTGCTTTTACGCACGCATCCAGCGGACCGCCAATGATTTTTGCAAAATCGATGCTGCCCAGTTCGGCGGCAAATTCGGCACCTGAAGCGGCGGATGTTTTGAAGGTTTTGTCATCTTCGGCCATTTGTCCGAAAATAAGTCTGATGGTGTCGGAAGAAACTTTTGTGATTGAATTTTCCCATTGCGGATCATATCCGGTCTTAAAGCTTTCCATGATCTCAAGAATATCCTTTTTTGTAAGGCTTTGCAATTCAGAGGGGGCTATCCCGCTCACCTTTTCGTACACCGATGGAGTCAACGCATTTTCCAATCCGGTTAACATCTCAATCAATTCATTTTTTGTTTTTTTTGTGTAGTCTTCATCCAAAACTGATTTTAAAGTTTTCATAAGCTTTGATTTTTAAATAAAATAATAACTATACAAACTGTAGTAGCCTGTTAAGCATAAGGATCACTTTCACCGGGTCGTAAAGAAGGAGTAATCGCCTATAACATCCATATTCATATTGGCTATTGCTTCTGCCGCATTGCCTGGAACTGGAGTTCCGGCAACTTCTGTTACTGCGGTACCACTGAGGCTGACAGGTATTCCCCATCCGTCTGTTGTTTTAGGACCATAGAGGTTGGATTCAGACGTGTGGAGGTAGAAATCTCCGATATTACCGAGGCTGGCAGGTGGAGCGACCATACCGCTGTAAATAGTATTTCCGTCGTCACCTTTGACATTTTGGATTCCTTGCATATCCTGTTCGTTTTGCAAACTTTTTCTTTCTCCTAAAATCATTCCGGTAGTAAGTAATGCACCCAAACCTGCCGCACTCAAAAATAGAATTACTTTTTTCACTTCGCTTGATTTTTAATAAAATGTTATTCACCAAAGAAA
>JARKQF010000296.1 GCA_029973975.1 Paludibacter sp. | reverse complement strand
CAACTCCTCCAAAAACAGATTCAACGATTGGGCAAGCTTTTCACGCTCTGCCAGTATATCAGCCAATGTTAGGGTGTATTTATCTTGCATTTTTGTCATCATTATAGGATTGTTTCGGGACTATTATTGCTAAGTATCTGTTTAGCTTTGTGCAATTTATCAGCAAACCATTCTTTTGATGGTAACTCTGTAAGATACTGGGCCACTTTCACTTCATTCTGGCCAAGCATCAATAGTTCAATATGTTCCGTATTACCTTCGCTACAGAGTAACAAGCCGATTGGAGGCAATTCACCATCTTGCATTTCATATTTTTCAAGCCAACGCAGGTACAACTCCATTTGTGCCTTATGTTTTGGTTTAAACCGTCCGAGTTTTAAATCAATTGCAACCATTCGTTTCAGTTTACGGTGGTAGAAAAGCAGGTCTAAATGATAATCAATACTATCTACCGTTATTCGTTTCTGGCGTTCAACAAACGCAAAACCATTACCGAGTTCAAGTATAAATTTCTCAATGTTTGAAATAATTGCATCCTCCAACTCACTTTCGGTATATCTATTGGGCAGATTCAAGAAATCGAGCACATAAGAATTTTTAAAAACAAGTTCCGGATTTACAACCCGTTCATTAATCTCATTTATTGCCAATTGAATAAGTTCTTCGGGTTGTTTGGTAATGACGGTTCGCTCAAATAACATCTTGTCTATCTTATCACGAAGTTCGCGCACACCCCATCTTTCAATGATATTCATTTGGGTATAAAAGGCTCTTTTCAACTCATTATCAATCACCGATAATTCAATAAAATGACTCCAATTCAATTGTTGCGACAGCGTCGCAATATTGTCCTTATTAAATGTATTTGCAACTTTACTCATCCTGGTTAATGCAGTATAAGTAAATCCTTTACCATATTTCCCGGTTAATTGTTGCGACAGTGTCGCAATAATTTGATGCCCATAAATGGTTTTATTGTTTTCTTTCAGATTTTCATTGATATAATTTCCAACATGCCAATACATGAGGGTAGTTTCGGTATTCAGGTAAACCGCCACACGACGGCGCGACTGATCAATAATTTGTACAATCCCATTGAAAAGCATTGAACTCTGTTGAAAAACAAGTTGTTGCGTCTGCTCGTTATTAAGTTGCTTTTTCTGTATCTTACTCATACCCCAACTGCTCTAAAAACTGATTCAACGATTGGGTGTGCTTTTCACGCTCTGCAAGAATATCTGCAAGGGTTACAATATATTTATCGTGCAAAACCTCGAGTCCTTGTTGCAGCTTACGGGTATGGGCATCTAAATAACTTGTTAGGGTTTGTTGTAATTTACCGAACCACAGTCCGGTTATCAGGGGTTGTGCCTCCTCGGGTGTTATTTGATCACGTGCTTGTTCTAATAGTTCGTCCTTGCGATTTTCGATTGCACGAATCAGCATGTTGCAGTCCCGCAATTCGGTTTCCAAAGCAATATGACGGGCAATACCAGCTTCAGCAACATCAATTTCGGCCTGCAAAGATTGGATTATATCCTGCACTTCTTCAAACTCCTGTTGCAACACACCTGCCATTCTTGTATCCTTATCGCGTACATACGCTTGAATACGTTTTTGTAAACTTTTAGCATGCTTGTCCTGCTCTCTGAGTTGACCGCTCAATTGTTTGATTGTAGCTTTTATGGCAGTTATTTGTGCTTTGGGAATTACGTCGTAATCCGCTTCGTTCCATTCGCCTTCTTCCAATGCAGCCACTTCGGCAAACAAGGATTCAAGTTCCTCTTTGCGGGCCTGTTTAGTACGCAGCTCAGCCAACACATCAGGGTACTGACTTTCGAGAATCATTTCATCGGGTATCAATTCAGCATTCCAGCCACTGGCAGCCACCGATTTAAAGTCGCTTGCCAAATCATCAAGATACTGTGCAAATGCACCTCGTCCCTGAAATTCATCCAACAAGGGGTTGGAAATCTGACCAAGACAGCTTGCAAAACGCAGTTGAATATCATGCGTAAAATGATATACATCTTTTTTTACCGGCAATTGGTCAATGACCGGCAAAATATCCTGCCAAAACTCCTCTATCTTATTCGTATATTGCTGCATAGCAAGCGAATATCCGTCGGAATGCAATATCACATCTTTGATGGCTTCTTTATTTGTCACCAACGGACTGAACTGCATATACCCCTCTTTCAGCGGCTCAAATAATTGATCTTTAAGACCGGTGTAACAAGCAAAATCCCTGTCCATAGCCGTAATTTCAGCTACAGGCAAACCTCCCTTCAGATGTGCATGTACATCATGAGGAGTAGGATCCGGAGCATTATCAACATAGCGACGAATATTGCAATTATAATCTTCAGCTTTCAGTTCCGACTGGCTAACCTGACGACTGTATTTGGCTAATTCGATTTTCTTGTTGTAAACATAAGATATTTTTTCAATATCCTCAGGACGAAGCGTGTTCTGATTTTTACCTTCTTTGTATTCGCGGTCGGCATTGATAAAGAAAACACCGTCACGATCGGCAGCACCAGCTTTATTAATGATTAATATTGAGGCAGGAATACCCGTCCCAAAGAACAAGGCAGGAGGCAAGCCTATAATACATTCCAATATGCCCTGTTCAATCAGTCGCTGTCGCATGCGTTGTTCCTCTCCGCCCCGGAACAATACACCATGGGGCATCACCACTGCCATACGTCCATTATCTTTGAGTATAGCAATCATGTGTTGCACAAACATAAAATCAGCCTGTTTCTTCTGACTCATCCAGTTTCGGAACCTTTCTTTGAATTCCATCCGGGCTGTGGTATAGTTTTGTGAAAAAGGAGGATTGGCCAATACAATATCGTATTTACGTAACTTGCCATCAGCCACCAATTTTGGATTTAACAATGTATCGCCCTGTTGAATATCTGCATTTAAAATACCATGAAAGATCATATTCATTTTACACATTTTGTAAATACCATCTTTCAATTCCTGCCCGTGCAGGGTCAGGTTTCTTGCCGTACCATAACGAGCTTCCACATAATTTTTCAAACTAATCAACAAGCCTCCCGAACCAACCGTGGGGTCACAAATCTCGGCATCTTTTGAAGGTTGCAGGATACGTGCCATCAGTTGTACTACCGGAGCAGGAGTGTAGAATTCACCTCCTTTTTTCCCGGCACTCTCTGCAAAATACTTAATTAAAAATTCATACGCAGCACCCAACAGGTCTGGAAATTCAAACTGATCGTCAGTAAGTGGCATGCGGTTAAAATCCCTCAACATTTCTGACAACACCTCATCCGACAATAATTTCTCCCCTTTTGTATTTACCGCGTTAAATTTGGTCGTACTCAACACCCCTTGAAGCAATTCTGCATTAGCCTCTTCCAGCGCATTTAAAGAAATGGTCAGGGCATCGCCTACATTTTCAGTCACAGTTGAAATCCCTGTCCAGATGTTAACCTCAGGAATATCCGCCAGCTGATTTATAAGTTTCTTAATGTCATCCTCAGTATTTCCTGGCTGAGCTAATTTATGCTGAATTTCAGTACGTCTCTTGATAAAATGAAGCTCTTCAGCAGTTGGAGTATATTCTTGTTTCCAGCGGGCTGCTTTTGGAACAAAGAAATCATATTCCTCCGCATTGATTTGTTCAAGTTCTGCAGCAATTTCATCATTTTTCAAATCAGGAAATTCAGCTTTTAGGTGGCTAATCCTTTGTAAACGTGCTAAGTCAAACTGGTCATTAACCCGTTTCAGGAAAAGCATGGCTATGATGTAATCCTTATATTCTGCTGCATCCAAACCAGCAGCTCGCAGGTTATCACATTGTAACTTTAGAAAACTATTTAAGCGGGATAGAGATATTTTTTTATTTTGAGACATGAATATGTTTGATTAATCTTAAATTCAATTGATTATTTAGATATTGCCGGATACTGATTTTCGCACAAAGACTGAATTGATTAAAGTGCCTTTTCTTAAACACCACAAATATACACATTTTGTTAAAAAAAGCCTCATTTCCTCCCGAACTAAAGCTCTCTAATCCTGCATTTTTTACCTTTTGCACGATTAATAAAACAAAACATCAAACCTGACATCATAAAAAAATCCAGCTGCTGTGTTTGATAAAACAAGCCCTGGATTTTGACGGTACAAGCCTTGGAAATTGATGTTGAAAACCTTAGTAATTGAAGTTTACGCCCTACATAATTGAAGTTTATGGCCTACATAACGGTCATCATGCAAGCGCGTTCTTTGTTATAGAGCAACAGCGTTCTTTATTGTAGAGCAAGTGCATTC
>JARKQF010000200.1 GCA_029973975.1 Paludibacter sp. | reverse complement strand
GTAACCGGACCATCTGTTCCCGGAACTAAAGGTAATCCCGCTTCAATAGCCATTTTCTTAGCTACCGTTTTTAGTCCCATATCACGGATTAATTCGGGTGACGGACCAATGAAATTTATATTATTGGTAATGCAAAGTGCCGCAAAATCAGGATTTTCAGATAAAAAACCATAACCCGGATGTATCAGATCGACTTCGTTCGCTTTCGCTAAATCCACTATCTTTTGAGGATTCAGGAATATAGGTTTTTCATCATCTGCATCATTTGCATCAATAATTTCATCTGCAAATTTAAGATATAAGGCATCAGGTTCTTTATCGCTCTGAAATACTATTGCGCACATCCCCTGTTTATGGGCTGAGCGGATGATACGAATAGCAATCTCACTCCTGTTGGCAATTAAAAGTCTTTTCTTCATATTTAATACATTAATATTGATAACTTAACAGCAGTTGGTGTTTCTGATTAGTATTATCCACTAATCACTGACCACTAACCACTATAAAGGAATACTACCGTGTTTACGTTCCGGCTTGGAATACTGTTTATTGGATAAAATTTCGAAAGAAGTGATTAAAACTTCTCTTGTTTTTTCAGGAATAATTACTTCGTCAATTAATCCAATTTCTTCTGCCTTGTATGGATTAGCTATTTCAGCTTTGTATTTCTCAGTCAGAATTTTTTCCATTTCAGCCTTGTTTTCAGCATTGGCTAATTCATGTTTATGTACAATTTTAATTGCACCAGCCGGACCCATAACAGCAATTTCAGCTGAAGGCCAGGCGAAATTGAAGTCACCGCCTGTGTTTTTACTACTCATCACGATGTATGCACCACCATAAGCTTTACGAGTAATAACCGTTATTTTGGGAACAGTAGCCTCACAAAAAGCATAGAGCAATTTGGCTCCATTACGTATAATTCCATTATGCTCCTGCTCAATTCCGGGTAAGAATCCCGGAACGTCTTCCAGAATAAGGAGAGGAATATTAAATGCATCACAGAACCTGACAAACCGGGCACCTTTGATGCTGGCATTGATATCCAATGTTCCGGCCATCACTTTGGGTTGATTGGCAACGATACCGATGGTTTTACCATTCAAACGGGCAAAGCCAACCAAAATATTTTGCGCATAACCCTCATGCACCTCAAAGAAACTATCCTTATCAACCAGAATTTTGATGATTTCCTTCATATCGTATGGACGGTTCGGATCATCAGGGATAATTTTATTCAGGTATTGCTGTCTGCTCTTATAATAAGAAATCTGGTTAGAAACAGGTAGCGATTCGAAATTATTGGAAGGAATATAAGAGAGAAGTTTACGTACCAATAAAATTGTATGTTCCTCATCATCAGAGACAAAATGCGCAACCCCACTTTTGTTGGCATGCACATCTCCCCCACCCAATCCGTCTTTATCAATATCTTCATTAAGCACTTCTTTTACTACATCTGGTCCGGTAACAAACATATAAGATGTGTTTTTTGTCATGAAGATAAAATCAGTAAGTGCTGGAGAATACACCGCACCACCGGCTGCAGGTCCCAGTATTACAGAGATTTGCGGCACAATACCCGAAGAACGAACGTTGTTGTTAAATATGGTTGCGTAAGCTGAAAGACTTTTTACTCCTTCCTGAATTCTGGCGCCCCCTGAGTCCATCAGTCCAACAATAGGTGCTCCGAGTTTTAAAGCCATTTCCTGTACTTTGGCGATTTTCATGCCGTGTGAATACCCTAATGACCCACCTAAAACAGTAAAGTCCTGCGCATAAGCAAAAACGCTTTTCCCTTGCACAAGACCTCTTCCGACTACTACGCCATCGCCAAAATTGGATTGACGGCTACTCATGGGTGACTGAGATGGCGATACAAAAGCATCAAATTCAAAGAAGGTCCCTTCATCAAATAACACATTTAAACGCTCTCTTGCCGTTAATTTTCCTTTTAAATGCTGTTTATTTACAGCATTATCCTCCATTTCCTGTAAAGCTTTTACTCGCTTTTCAAATATTTCATTTTTGTTCATATTTTACCTCATTAAAAACTGCACAAAAATAATAAAATTGCGCAAATTTAAGCAAATATCCAAAGTAATATAACAACAAACAATAAAGAAGGCAACATGTTCATTATCCTTAATTTTTTTATTTCCAAAATATTAATGCCTAAACCAATGAGTAAAATTCCCCCGATATTAGTGAGTCCATGTATGATTTCCGGAGTGAAAAACTGCGATGCACCCATGGCCAAGAGTGTTAATGAACCCTGAAACAGTAACAATGGTATGGCTGAAACTGCTACTCCAACGCCAAAGGCTGAAGCCAGGATGATGGCAGAAAAGAAGTCCATCAGTGATTTGGTATATAACAAATCTGATGAAACTCCCGTCCCTTCCTGTATAGCACCCAGAATGGTCATAGAACCTATGCAAAACAGCAAAAAGGACGTAATTAATCCTTCAGTAAACTTCTCACTGCCTATTTTTAGTTTCAATTTCAGATAATTACTCATTTTATCAGCTCCAGATTCGAGATTCAACCATTCTCCGGTAAGTGAACCCAGTGCCAGACTTATAACTACTATCAGGATATGTTTCATCTCCCACACCATAGAAATACCGATAGCCAATGTGAAAAGTCCAATTGCTTGAAAATAAATTGTTTTAATTTTTTCCGGCATGCTCTTTTTCAGTAAAACACCAATTATTCCACCGCTAATTACTGCTATTGTATTAACAATTGTACCTGTCATGTGATAATCAATTTAAAAATTTTGTTTAAACAGCCCGCTAAGATATACATTTTTAATCAGACAGATTTCTAACGGATATTTTTTTCTTACATTTGCAACCTAACCATGATGACAGCATGAATTCATTTTTATACCGCATAGCAACAGCATATTATCGCAATCATTCCCATGATTTGAATACATTTACCTTCGTATTTCCCAATCGGCGGGCAGGATTATTTTTTCAGCAGTACTTATCTGAGATTACTGATATTCCGTTATTTTCTCCTGAAATTACAACCATCGACAACTGTTTTGTACAGGCTTCGGGGTTACAGCTTGCAGATAAACTGAGCATGCTGTTTCGTTTGTATCGTATTTATCAGTCGATCAGTCATTCTGAAGAAAGTTTTGATGCTTTTGTTTTTTGGGGTGAAACCTTGTTGTCTGATTTTAATGAGGTTGACAAATACAGGGTCGATGCGAAACAACTTTTCACGAACATAACCGAATTAAAAGAAATTGATCAGTTATTTGATGTTTTTTCCGAAAAACAAATAGAAGCAATCCGTCATTTCTGGCAACATTTTGAACCTGTTGCCAATAGTAAATCTCAGGAACATTTTATGGCAACCTGGGAAATCCTGTATCCGGTATACGCACGATTCAGACAAGAATTGCAGGAAGAAAAAACCGGATATGAAGGTATGATTGCCCGTCATGTAACTGAAAAACTGGTTCAAAATGAATATGTTGAATGGTTTGATAATAAAAAGTTTGTTTTTATTGGATTTAACGCACTAAACCCCTGTGAGAAAGCACTTATGTCGGCTCTACAAAAACGTAATCAGGCCGATTTTTACTGGGACTATGAAGCCAATGAACTCAGGGATCCCGACAATCCCGCATCCATGTTTTATAAAGAAAACACCCTTCTGTTTCAATCTCAATATAAAATACCTTCAGTAACAGAAAGACTTGAAGATAAAGATTTTGAACTGACTGAGATTCCCTCCAATATCGGACAGGCAAAGCAGATTTATCATATATTAAAGGATTTGTATCCCGAAGCACACGAACAAAGTTATTTGAAAACAGCTGTAATCATTCCGGATGAGAACCTTTTATTGCCTGTGTTACATTCAATTCCTGATACAATTGCCAAGATAAATGTAACAATGGGTTATCCATTGCAACTTACGCCTGTAGCCGGGCTTATAGATCATATTTTTGAACTACATAAAAGAAAAAGAACGATAGACGGAGTTTCGAAGTTCTATCACCTGAGCGTTGCCAATATCATTAATCATCAGTTTGTTGTGTTGATTTGCGGTAATGTGGTCAGCCAGATTCACGATGAAATGGTGAAAAAAAATCTGATCTATGTTGATGCTAAAACACTGAAAAGAAATGAGTTATTAAACCTGATTTTCAATCCGGATATTGATTCGAATAATTTATTACCATACCTACTTGAAATTATAAAGAAACTGTATAGTTCCTGGAATAAAATAAATACTGAAAAATCTGATTATCAGATGGAATCTGGTTTTTTGTATCAATATTATATCACAATTAACCGGATTTCAGGTATTTTGAAATCACAGGCTTCAGAAGTAAAAATGAAGCTGGAAACACTCATCAGCCTTATAAAACAACTCACACAGGGAATCAGCATTCCATTTGTAGGAGAACCTTTGGATGGATTGCAAATTATCGGGGCGTTGGAAACAAGGGGACTTGATTTTGAAAACATCATCATCAGTTCATTTAATGAAGGAATTTTCCCTAAAAAAGGTTATACAAACAGTTTTATTCCCTATCATTTAAGAAAAGGTTTCAGTTTACCGACCTACGAACATCAGGATGCAATTACATCATATAACTTTTACAGATTAATTCACAGAGGCAGAAAAATACACTTGCTTTTTGACTCCCGCATTGATAATGGGAGTACAGGAGAAGTCAGCAGATTTTATCAACAACTGAAATACCATTACAATCTTAATATTAAAGAAAAAAAAATTACTTATGATGTAAGTATAAAAACTCCTGAGGTTATTTGTATTGAGAAAAATAATCAAATTCAGGAAAAATTCAAACCGTTTTTTGACTTGTCTGAAATTGACACTCATCTCTCCGCGAGCAGTATCAATACCTATATTAAATGTCCTTTGCAGTTTTATTTTACTTATATTGAGCAAATTAAGCCGGTTGATGAGGTTTCTGAAAACATGGAAACCAATGTTTTCGGGAGTATTTTTCATGAAGTTATACAAAAACTGTATGATCAATATGCCGGGCGTGTTGTTACAGTTGAAATTCTAGAAGCATGGATAAAAAATGAAGTTCATATAAACAGGCTTATCAGTCAGGCTTTTGCTTTTCATTATTATAAACAACCTAAAGGAAGTACAGTTGAATTGACAGGAAATAACCTGCTTATTGCAAGGGTTATATTGAAGTATGTTTGTGGAGTGCTGGAAAACGATAAATTGAGGGCTCCATTTGACTATATTGAAGGAGAAAAACGATGTTTCGGGCATTTGCCGACCAAATTTGGTGTTGTAAAAATAAAAGGCATCATTGACCGGGTCGATGCAAAAGATGGAGTTGTCAGGATTCTGGATTATAAAACGGGGGCCGGATCATTGGAATTCAGGTCCTGGAATGATTTATTTGCGCATCATCAGGAACCAAAGAAACAGGCATCGCATGTGCTTCAGACTTTTTTGTATGGATTTTTATATAAAAAAGAATCAAGACATGGTGTCATTATGCCCGGCATAGTTTATACCAAACAAATTTTCAATGAACAATTTTCAAATCAGATTCTTTTTAAACCTGCAAAGAACACATCCATTCCGGTTGAAAATTACGCAGATTATGAGACTGAATTTATTTCCGGATTAACGGCTTGTGTGGAAGAATTATTTGACCCGGAAATTCCTTTTGTGCAGACAAATTCGATAGAGGCATGCAGTTACTGTGATTTCAAAACGATATGTAACAGATGACAGATCGGCAAGGGATAATTAAATCAATTAACAAGATCAAAATTAATTCATCCCACATTTTCAGATTTCATCCCTGATTAGCGTTTAAAATCCCAGAATGACAATTATATTCCCGATTTTTTTCTTGTTAGCGATATATTATTTTTCTTTGCATTCAATTTTTGAAATCGCAAACTAAAAATAGCCTGAAATGTTATAATGATATGGCAAAATTCAAAGGAGCAATAGTTGTAAATACGGAAAGATGCAAGGGTTGTGATCTATGCGTGGTTGCGTGTCCGACCGATGTGTTGGCTTTATCAAAAGATGCGAACACCAAAGGATACAATTTTTCATTCATGGATAATCCGGAATCTTGCATTGGATGTGCTGCCTGTGCACAGGTTTGTCCGGATGCATGTATAACAGTCTATAAAGTAAGATTATGACAAAGCATAAAGAAGAGGTCACCCTCATGAAAGGTAATGAAGCCATTGCTCATGCTGCCATACGGTGCGGATGTGACGGATATTTCGGTTACCCGATAACACCACAATCGGAAATTCTGGAAACACTGATGGAACTTGAACCCTGGAATACAACTGGTATGGTCGTGCTACAAGCCGAAAGTGAAGTTGCAGCCATTAATATGGTATATGGAGCTGCCGGTTGTGGTAAAAGAGCCATGACATCATCTTCCAGTCCGGGTGTAAGTTTAAAACAAGAAGGAATTTCCTATATGGCCGGAGCTGAATTGCCCGGTGTCATCGTAAATGTGATGCGTGGAGGTCCCGGTTTAGGAACCATTCAACCCAGTCAGGCCGATTATTTTCAAGCTGTTAAAGGAGGTGGACACGGAGATTATAAAATGCCGGTACTGGCGCCTGCATCTGTGCAGGAAATGGCCGATTTTACCGTATTGGCATTCGAACTTGCATTCAAGTACCTGACTCCCGCGATGGTGTTGGCTGATGGCATTATCGGTCAGATGATGGAAAAGGTGATTCTCCCACCCTATCAGCCCAGATTAACCGAGGCGGAAATTCGTGTTCGATATCCTTGGGCTACATTAGGTAAAACCAAAGATCGCAAGCCTAATTATATTTCGTCTTTAGAATTACAAAGTGAGGAGATGGAACGGATAAATCAGCGCTTACAGGCAAGATACCGTGAAATGGAAAAAAATGAAGTCAGATTTGAACAAATAGCATGTGAAGATGCCGATTATGTATTTGTAGCTTTTGGAACCATGGCGCGGGTTTGTCAAAAAGCAGTAGAATTAGCCCGTGCAGAAGGAATTAAAGCAGGTTTAATTCGTCCGATAACACTATTCCCTTTTCCTAAGAGCATTATTAAAGATTTGTCAATCAGGGTGAAAGGATTTATTTCTATTGAAATGAGTGCCGGTCAGATGGTTGAGGATGTCAGACTTGCGGTTTCCGGAAAAGTTCCGGTAGAATATTACGGCCGTATGGGAGGAATTGTTCCTTCTCCCGATGAAGTTCTTCATGCACTAAAAACAAAACTATTATGAATGTATGTGATATCATAAATCCGGAAAATCTCGTATACGAGAAGACAACCGTCATGAATGATGTACCGATGCATTATTGCCCGGGTTGCAGTCATGGCGTGGTACATAAGATTTTGGGTGAGATTATTCAGGAAATGGATATTCAGGATAAAACCATCGGTGTAGCTCCCGTAGGTTGTGCGGTTTTCGCCTATAAATATCTCGATATTGACTGGCAGCAGGCAGCCCATGGAAGAGCGCCGGCAGTAGCCACAGCTATAAAAAGATTATTGCCCGATCGTTATGTATTTACTTACCAGGGAGATGGAGATTTGGCTGCTATCGGCACCGCGGAAACTATACATGCTTGTAACCGAGGAGAAAATATTGCCATCATATACATCAACAATGGAATTTATGGTATGACAGGCGGACAAATGGCCCCAACAACCCTGATTGGTATGAAATCGACCACTTCCCCCAAAGGGAGAGACTTACCAATTGCCGGTCACCCCCTCGACATGTCGAAATTGCTTGCCCAATTGGATGGAGTTTGTTATGTTACAAGACAAAGTGTACATACCGTTGCCGCTGTAAGAAAAGCAAAAAAAGCCATTCAAAAAGCGCTGGAGAATTCCATGCAAAATAAGGGGACTTCGATCGTTGAAATCGTATCGACCTGTAGTTCAGGATGGAGAATGACTCCGGCAGAATCAAACGATTGGATGGTAGAAAATATGTTTCCTGTTTATCCTATGGGGGATTTGAAAAATATTTGATAATTTAAAGTAGGGACGTAACGCTACGTCCATTAAATAATTGAGTGATTTACAATACAACAATGACAGAAGAAATCATTATAGCTGGATTTGGCGGACAAGGTGTACTATCTATGGGGAAAATCCTGGCATATTCGGGATTGGTGCAGGGAAAAGAAGTCAGCTGGATGCCCTCTTATGGTCCTGAACAACGCGGAGGTACAGCCAATGTCACCGTGATCCTCAGTGATGAAAGAATCAGTTCGCCGGTGTTAAACACTTACGACACAGCC
>JARKQF010000199.1 GCA_029973975.1 Paludibacter sp. | reverse complement strand
TTTATTATCCGAAGCGTTGAAACTGCATTCAATGAAGGATACCTGTATATTGACGATTATTACGGGGATGAATATTTTGAATCAGATGACTTTTGCGAATATGTGATTGCTTATGTAAAACAACTTCCATTTGAGGTAAAGACGAACTACCTGAAGAAACTGGATCAGGCTCTGAATGAGATGTCATACGATACATTTTCCACTATACAGGAATCATACCACCGTTTCTTTTCGGAACATGAACGTAAAGACCTGAAATCGTTTGTTAAATTGGATGGAGAAATTCCTCAGACAATGGTTTCACGTTTGTATAAATTCCTGGAACCTGAGCTTTCCTCTGATGAAAAGGAAGCCATCCTCAGGGTAATCGGCCGGTCAGAGACAGATCATTTTTTATCTTTTTGCCGGCAGTTATCAGAACAGAGCCGCTATTCTGAAGTTATAGACCTGATCAAAGATGACTCAGACGGATTTAAACCCCTGCATGACTTCAGGATAGCAGAAATTTATCTGGAAGCAGCACATAAGCTTAATATGAATATGGATGAGATTTCTGAAGAGGTTGTGAAGCATTGCCCGGAGGTCTCAATCCTCCGAAAGATCAAAGCTCTGAAAGGCACCCTCGGTTCAAATTGTGAAGCAATAGCCAAACAAAAAAATCCTGAGAATCTGTTGAGTTTTTATGAAGAGGAAGAGCGTATGAAAGATGCCCTTGATCTGATAAGGGAACCAAAACTCTTTTATGATGATGTAATTTTCGAATTTTACAGGAAGAACCATAAACGGTTCCCTGAAGAAGCTGAAACTTTCCTGAAGAGAAGGATTGAAGAAGATCTTGCCTATACAGGTAAGAAATATTATGAGAGGATTGCTGAATCACTCGATCTGATGAAACGGATAAATCCCGGACGATCACAGCGAATAGCTGATGAGATACGTGCAAATTTTAAAAAACGGAGCAATCTCATACAGATTATCCGGGGATTCTGATCAGGGTGTGAATTCTGGAATCCTGTGCCCGGATTATTGCTCCGCTTAAAAAAGGACAATAAGATCATCCCTTATCTTCTGTTCGGAACAGGGGCATATCCAGGCATCAGGGCTAAGGACCTTTTGAATATCAGGCCGGTTTAATAATGGAAACTATCTGTTTGTATCAATTAGTTTTGTGGCAACTTAATTGTAAAAGATTTCAGGGATTTATTCCGGTTTGGTGAAAATACTGGCATCAACCTGGCACCAGAAATAACTTTGTCATCGGAATATTTATTCAGAAAGTATGCGATATAATTCAAGATTCAAATAATAATGACGGCCTTCTATTTCTTTTTTCTCAAGAACATGTATCTCACATAATCTGTTTAAATAATCCCTGGCAGTGTTTTCAGAATATATTCCTGAATCAACGAGATGTTTTACTTTAGTAAATGGTTGAGTAAACAGTGCATTCACTAAATTTTCTGGATTTCTGACTTTCCTGGCATCTTTCTTAATAAACTCCAAAATTGAATCTTTTGCTGATACAATTTCATTGATTTTCCGGAAAGTAATTATGGATGTGTATTCAATAGCTTTAAGCATAAATAATAACCAATACTTCCAATTACCTCTTTGAGAAACTCCAGATAATCCCGAGTAATAATCTTCTTTATGATCTAAAATATACCGGCTTAAAAACAGTATCGGGACATCAAGCAAGCCCTTTTTTGTCAGATAATTGATATTAAAGACTCGTCCTGTTCTGCCGTTACCATCACGAAACGGATGAATAGCTTCAAATTGATAATGAGCAATAGCCATTTTAAGTAAGTAATCGATCCTGAAATTTTCATCATCGTTTAAGAAGAGTACCAGGTTGTCCAACTTTTCTTTTATCACAGCCTGGCCTTTCGGCGGCGTATAAATAACCTGACCA
>JARKQF010000198.1 GCA_029973975.1 Paludibacter sp. | reverse complement strand
AAAACTAATTTTATACTCATTATTATTGACCCCAAAGTTCAATGAAGTAATTTCAGATAACCCATTTAACAGTTGAGTTAAATCATCCTTTAGCTCCAACTTACCTGAACACGAAATACCTGATGGATTTTGAGGGAGTTTCATGGTGACATTATAATAGCGAGCCAACCTTAATAAGATCTTTTCAATTGGCTCATTTTTAAACATATAAACTCCATCTTTCCATGATGTAAAATGTTCGACATTTACTGTTGTAAGCGTTGTGGCCTGATCTGAATAGGACATCATCTGATTGGGATGAATAATTGTTGATTTGCCATTCCTGGGTTTAACATCTACTAAACCACTTACCAAAACTACGTTTGTGTTACTGTCATCTCTGTAAGCTGTTAAATTTAGCACTGTACCGAGAACTTTAACATCAACCTGATTTGTTTTTATAATAAATGGTCGGCTCTTATCATGAAAAATATCTGCATAAATTTCACCATCTACAAAAATCTCTCTGACTTCATCTGTAAATACAACCGGATAAATAACTGTAGTTCCTGTATTCACCCATATCATCGTTCCATCTGACAAAGTAAGAAAAGCTCTTTTTCCATACGGAACCCTTAACTCATTGTATTTTGTAACCTTATGTTTTTTTTCAACTATACTATTTTTTGACTCATCAACCTTTTTCTCTATCCTTGAATGTTTATTAATTTTCAAGCTCCCATCTGAATGATACTCTAATTCTGCCTCAACTCCATCAACATCAACTTTCTGGTCATCAGCAAGCAATTGAATTTTATCACTGAGATCTTTAGTGTGAATATTACGTTCGTTTGCGTAATCTAAAATTGACTGGTTCTGTACTGGTTTACTAGTATTAAGCAAATAAAACACAACAATACCGGCAATACTGCACGCTATTGCCATATAGCGAACTATTCTATACCTGTTTTTTCTTTTTTGTTTCGAATTAATAGATCTGATAATTTTTCCCCATATTATGTCGACACGTTCATCTGGTACATCTGGTTTATTCTTATGTAAACTTTTCAGCATCATATATGCCGAAATAAACTCATTTACATCTACTTGCTGATTGTCAATAAGTTTCTTCCAAAAAACTTCACTTTGATTATCTGGCCGTAACATTGATTCGACAAAATAATCATCGGTAAGAAAATCGGATGTTTGATATTTTGAGTAGTCTTTGTACATTTTACAGTATTGTGTTAAGTAGAGATGCTTTCTAAAAATTGGTACTCATTTGTTCAAAAATGAATTAATTGTGAAAAAATTACGACCAGCATAGTGGGTGTAAACAATTCAATTGATCTCAATTTCTTTATTGCTCTATGGAGTAAATTTTTTGCTGATTGATAGTTAATATTCATCACATATGCTACATCTTCACAACTTAACCCTTCAACAAAACGATAATAGATAGCCTCCCGCTGATTCTCATTTAATTTTGACAACAGATAGTCTAACTTATTTTGTTTTTCTTTAATCAGTTCCTGTTCTATTAAATATTCAAGATGGTCACGTTCTTCTATGTCCGATTTTATTTCACCTTCAGCATTAATAGATGTATTCTTTTTTGCGAGTAAAAATAACCTGTTACGAAATGCTGTAATTATATACAGCTTAAGATTCGTTATTTTTTCCAGTTTATCTCTACGTGTGTATATTTCAATAAAGACATCCTGAATCGCATCTTCAATTACCTCTTTCTGGACTCCGAACCACAATCCCAAAGCATACAGGTCTTTAGCATACAACGTATACATATCAGCATAAGCTGATTCATCTCCCGCCAGAAACTTATCACGTAAATTATATATATTAGACGTTAAATATTTATTATCCATTTTTAATATCAGGATTTAAGGGGTAAAAACTGCAACCATTTAGTTTGCCGTTTCTAATATAAGAGCTTTTAACATATTTAGTACTCACGTTAAGTGTTAAATATTTAATTAAGTCCTAAACAGGTCAAAATGAATTATGAATACTATATATAATAGGTTATCTATATCTTTTCAACTTAGTGAATTGCAATGTAACAAAATATAATTAACAAGCTAAAACTACACTTAAATGAGCATAATAAGAAAATAAAAAAGTGCAGACTAAAATTTAATCTGCACTTTTTACTAAAATTTGTCTAATTTTACAACTCCTGTACTTTTTCATTCCATTCCCGCTGCTCATTTACCATGGCATCAAGAACAGCAACAGCAGTAATATTGACAATGTCGCGGACCGAACTTTCTACGTCGACGATGTGGATGGGTTTGTTCAACCCCATTTGGATGGGGCCGATGGTGTCGGCAAGTCCCATTTCGATCAGCATTTTGTAGGCAGTGTTAGCCGAACTCAGGTTGGGGAAGATAAGTGTGTTAACTTTCTTTCCTTTCAGTTTGGAGAAAGGAAATTTCTCATCACGCAACTGCTGGTTCAGAGCAAAAGTCACCTGCATTTCACCATCCACACAAATTTCCGGGAATTGCTCGTGGAAGGTACGCACTACCTCATGTACGCTAGCTGGGCTGCCACTCTGTACCGAACCGAAGTTGGAGTACGACAACATGGCCATAACCGGCTCATGATTGAAGAACTTCACTGTATTATAAGTCAGTTTGGTGATATCGATCAGAGTTTCGGTGGTAGGGTGACGGTTAAATAAAGTATCTGCTAGGAAAAAGACTCCTTTCTTGGTATTCATGATGTGCATAGCACCGATGTGGTTGAGTCCGTCGCGAATACCCACCACTTCTTTGGCAGCTTTCACCGAATCGGCATAGCGGGAATACACACCGGTAATCAGCGCGTCAGCTTCTCCGGTTTCCACCATCATCATACCGAAATAGTTGCGTTCGTACATTTTCTCGTAAGCTTCGTCGAAGGTCATACCTTCCCTGCCTCTTTTTTCTGCCAGGTAACGGGCATAACGGATACGACGGGTTTCTTCCCGGTCGTGACGCAAATTAATGATTTCGATACCGGTCAGATCAATGTGGTTTTCGGCGGCAATATTGCCGATTTTCTCTTCATTACCCAGCAATACCGGATAACATATCTTTTCTGCCAGAGCTGCTTCGGCAGCTTTTAGCATATTCAGGTGATTCGATTCGGAGAACACTACCCGTTTAGGATTCTGACGGGCAATCTCATAGAAACGACGAAGCATCTTATTGTCACTTCCCATCAGATCGCGCAGGCGATCGTTGTAAGCATTCCAGTCTTCGATGTTTTTACGGGCAACTCCCGACTCCATGGCTGCTTTAGCTACAGCCGGAGCCACCGTCGTCAGCAAACGAGGATCAAGGGGTTTGGGAATGATATATTCCGTTCCGAAAGTTAACCGTTTAATGTTATAAGCTGCATTCACCACATCGGGTACCGCTTTTTTAGTAAGTTCGGCAATGGCGCGCACCGCGGCAATCTTCATTTCCTCGTTAATGCATTTTGCCCGTACATCAAGAGCGCCACGGAAAATATAAGGAAAACCAAGCACGTTGTTAATCTGGTTGGGATGGTCGGAACGACCCGTTGCAAAAATAATATCGGGACGGGCCGACATAGCATCTTCATAAGAAATTTCCGGATTCGGATTGGCCAGCGCAAACACAATTGGTTTATCATTCATCGACTTAACCATTTCTTTAGACAATACACCGGCTACCGACAGCCCCAGAAACACATCAGAACCAGCAACAGCTTCTGCGAGTGTAGAAATATCACGGGAAGTAGCAAATGGTTTCTTTCGGTTATTCAGATCGGTACGTTTTGTATTGATAACACCCTTCGAATCCACCATCACGATATTTTCCAGTTTAGCGCCCAACATCATATACAATTGTGTACACGAATTTGCAGCGGCACCTGCACCGTTCACCACTATTTTTATCTCTTCTATTTTTTTACCGGTTAATTCCAGGGCATTGAGCAAACCTGCAGCCGAAATAATGGCCGTTCCATGCTGGTCGTCGTGCATGATTGGAATATCCAGCTCATTTTTCAGCCTCTCCTCAATCTCAAAACATTCCGGTGCTTTGATATCTTCCAGGTTGATTCCTCCGAAAGTAGGAGAAATGGCTTTAACTACCTGAATAAATTTTTCAGGATCTTTCTCATTGACTTCAATATCAAACACATCGATTCCGGCAAAAATCTTGAACAACAGCCCTTTCCCTTCCATCACAGGCTTACCGGCCATAGCGCCGATGTCGCCAAGTCCCAACACAGCCGTACCATTCGAAATAACAGCCACCAGATTCCCTTTAGCGGTATATTCATAAGCCGTTTCAGGATTTTTTTCGATTTCCAGGCAAGGTTCCGCCACTCCCGGTGAATAGGCCAGTGATAAATCACGTTGAGAACTGTATGGTTTGGTGGGAACAACTTCAATCTTACCGGGCTTACCCTGTGAGTGATACTTCAATGCATCGTCTTTACTTAATTTAGCCATTGTGATAAATCTTAACCTATTGTTAATAAAAAAATAAAAATTGTCGCAAAGGTAGAAAAAATTACGCTATTTTTGTACAAAAAAGCAGTAATAAATATGCCATGAGACTAAAATCTCTTTCCATTATCAATTATAAAAATATCGCTGAAGCAACACTTGATTTTTCAGATAAAATCAATTGCTTTGTCGGTGATAATGGCATGGGAAAAACCAATGTCCTGGATGCTGTTTATTACCTTTCTTTTTGCAAAAGCCATTCGAACTCCATTGATTTACAAAACATCAATCATGAGGCTGAATTCTTTCTGATTCAGGGCGATTACATCAAAAACGGTACACCGGAGCATATATATTGCGGATTGAAGCGCAGACAGAAAAAACAGTTCAAGCGCAACAAAAAAGAATACGAGAAACTGTCTGATCACATCGGACTCATTCCGTTGGTTATGGTATCGCCCGATGACAGTCAGCTGATTTCAGAAGGCAGCGAGGAAAGACGAAAGTTCATGGACGGAGTGATTTCACAGTACAATAAACAATACCTGCAACAACTGCTTCACTACAACAACACGCTGAAACAACGCAATGCCCTGCTGAAGTCAGAAAATCCTATCGATGAAACCGTTTTTGAAATTCTGGAAGAACAAATGGATAGTACCGGAAGATACATCCACGAAGCCAGAACGTCATTTATTCAATCCTTTATCCCTGTTTTTCGGGAATTTCACAGTAAAATTTCGGGAAACCGAGAACAGGTCAGTCTGGAATACAGTTCTCAGTACCAACGTCATGAAGATATGCGGGTCAGGATGGCTGAAACACGCGAACGTGACCGTATTCTGGGCTATTCAACTCAGGGCATCCACAAAGACGAACTGGAAATGACTCTGGACACCTACCCTATAAAAAAAGTAGGTTCTCAGGGACAAAATAAAACTTACCTGATTGCACTCAAATTCGCTCAGTTCGATTTTCTGAAAAAGATACATCAATGCGCTCCCTTATTGTTACTGGATGATATTTTCGACAAACTAGATGCCCGGCGTGTGGAAGAAATTGTAAAACTGGTAGCGTCCAATATGTTCGGACAAATATTCATTACCGACACCAACCGTGAAAATCTGGATAAGATATTACTCCGCCTGAAAAGCGAATCCAAAATCTTCCGGGTAACTGGCGGTGAGATACATGCTTAGTATAACAAGAATAATCCGCACAATATTTACTCCTTCAATCAATTAAATTTTCTTTTTGGAAAACTTTTCTCCATTTTAAAAATAATATCATCCTCATTATCTTATCATTAGCAATTATTTTTGAAAACTTCACATTCTAAATAACAAATATTTTCAGACATTATGTTTGAAAACTGAAATTAATTGTCTAAACTTGTAGTCTGTTTTCAACAACAAATCATTAGTTGAACAACCCTCTGATTTACAATTTTAAAACTATAACTTTTTAAACAAATTTATTTATCGTGGAAACTAAAACCTACACACCTGAAGAAATTAAAGAAGCCTCTTTTAAATTTTTCCAGGGAGATGATTTGGCAACCAAAGTATGGACGACCAAATACGCCTTAAAAGATTCGTTTGGTAATATCTATGAACTGACACCTGATGACATGCACCGCCGTCTGGCAAGAGAAATCGCCAGAATTGAAAGCAACTATGCTAATCCGCTGGATGAAAACGAATTATTTGAACTGTTCCGCAATTTCCGTTACATCGTTCCGCAGGGAAGTCCCATGACCGGTATCGGAAATGATTTTCAGGTAGCCTCTTTGTCTAATTGTTTCGTGATTGGATTCGATGGTGATTCCGACTCTTACGGCGCCATCATTAAAATTGATGAAGAACAGGTACAACTGATGAAACGCCGCGGTGGTGTGGGACACGACCTTTCTCACATCCGTCCGAAAGGCTCACCGGTTAAGAACTCGGCACTGACATCCACCGGTATCGTGCCTTTTATGGAAAGATATTCGAACTCGACCCGTGAAGTGGCACAAGACGGAAGGCGTGGCGCACTGATGTTGAGTGTTTCTATCAAGCACCCAGATTCTGAATCGTTCATCGATGCTAAAATGGAATCAGGTAAGGTAACAGGCGCCAATGTTTCAGTTAAAATTCATGATGAATTCATGCGGGCTGCGCTTGAAAACCGTCCTTATACCCAACAATATCCGATATATTCCGAAGATCCTTGGTTCAAAAAAGATGTTAATGCCAATGCACTCTGGAAAAAAATCGTACACAACGCCTGGAAATCGGCCGAACCGGGTATCTTGTTTTGGGATACCATCATCCGCGAATCTGTGCCGGATTGTTATGCCGATCTCGGTTACAAAACGGTTTCGACCAACCCATGCGGAGAAATCCCTTTATGTCCTTACGACAGTTGCCGTTTGCTGGCCATTAACCTGTATTCATACGTGGTAAACCCGTTTAAACCGGATGCTTATTTCGATTTTGAATTATTCCGCAAGCATGTGCAACTGGCACAGCGCATCATGGACGACATCATCGATCTGGAAATGGAAAAGATCGAAAAGATCATCGAGAAAATCGGTTCCGACCCGGAAGATGATGTAATCAAAAGGACGGAATTTCAGCTTTGGGAGAAGATTAAACTCAAGACTTCACAGGGTCGTCGTACCGGTGTAGGCACAACTGGCGAAGGCGACATGCTGGCTGCGTTGGGTTATCGTTATGGAACAGATGAAGCTACCGATTTCTCGGAGCAGGTTCACAAAACACTGGCATTGGCAGCTTACCGTTCATCCGTGAACATGGCCAAAGAACGTGGCGCTTTCACCGTATACGATGCCAAAAGAGAAGAAAACAATCCTTTTATCAACCGGTTGAAGGAAGCTGATCCGGATTTATACAAGGACATGGCAAAGTACGGACGGAGAAATATCGCATGTCTGACCATTGCACCTACCGGAACCACCAGCATCATGACACAAACCACATCGGGTATCGAACCGGTTTTCATGCCTTATTATACCCGTCGTCGTAAGGTAAATCCGAACGACAGGAATGTTACGGTTGACTTCGTGGATGAAAATGGAGATTCATGGGAAGAGTATTCCGTGTTCCATCATAAATTCGTAACATGGATGGAAGCCAACGGATATCCTACCACCAAGCATTACACCCATGAAGAACTGGAAGAGCTGGTAGCCAAATCACCTTATTACAAAGCGACAGCCAACGATGTAGATTGGCTGAAAAAGGTGCAGATGCAGGGAAGAATACAGAAATGGGTTGACCACTCTATTTCCGTAACCATCAACCTGCCGGCCGATGTGAGCGAAGAATTAGTGGGACAATTGTACGAAGAGGCATGGAAATCGGGATGCAAAGGCGTTACAGTTTACCGCGACGGTTCCCGTTCCGGTGTATTGATTACCAGCACCGACAAAAAAGACAAGGATGACACTGCCAAACAAGTTTGCTTCCCTTATGATGAA
Organism: Paludibacter sp.; assembly: GCA_029973975.1. Taxonomy (GTDB): domain Bacteria; phylum Bacteroidota; class Bacteroidia; order Bacteroidales; family Paludibacteraceae; genus Paludibacter. The sequence continues at coordinate 4,697 of JARKQF010000198.1, read as the reverse complement.
GACAGGCTCGTTCGTCCGAAAGAACTGAAATGTGATGTGGTTCGTTTCCAGAATAACCGCGACAAATGGATCGCATTTGTAGGACTGAAAGACGGTCGTCCGTACGAAATCTTTACCGGTATTGCCGACGACGAAGAAGGTATCCTGTTACCCAAAACAGTTACAGAAGGAAAAATCATCAAAACAACCGACGAAGATGGTAATAAGCGATACGACTTCCAGTTTACCAACAAAAGAGGATTCAAAACAACAGTCGAAGGACTTTCGCACAAGTTCGACAAAGAATTCTGGAATTACGCAAAACTCATCTCCGGCGTACTGCGTTACGGCATGCCACTCGATCAGGTTGTCAAACTAGTTTCCAGTCTGCAACTTGATAACGAATCCATCAACACATGGAAAGTGGGAGTGGAACGCGCCCTGAAAAAATACATTCCGGATGGCACGCAAATCAACGAACAACCTTGTCCGAACTGTGGGGAAAAGGCTTTAGTATATCAGGAAGGTTGTCTGACCTGTAAAAGCTGCGGACACTCCAAATGCGGATGATACTATTTTAAAATCAAACCCGGATGTAGCAATTACATCCGGGTTTTTAACTCTTAAATTTAAGGTCCATGACAAATTCAGTAGACGGATTATTTCAACCTTTAGTAAGTTTTTTAGACAAGATATTGTTTTGGGATCCGTTTGCTGCATTGGGCATTGCCTTGCCCGTCAAAATTCCTTTCATCATCATTTGGCTTATATTCGGAGCTGTATTCTTCACTATTTACCTGAAGTTCATCAACCTCAGGGGCATGAAACACGCGATTGAACTGGTAATTGGCAAATACGACAAGAAAAGTCACAGCGGAGAAATTTCTCATTTCCAGGCGCTTGCCACGGCGACAGCATCAACAGTCGGATTGGGCAATATCGCCGGGGTAGCAGTAGCCATCACAATGGGTGGACCCGGAGCTACTTTCTGGCTGATTATTGCCGGTTTTCTGGGTATGACGACCAAATTCACCGAATGTACGCTGGGTGTGAAGTACCGGAAAGTCAATGCCGACGGCAGTATTTCAGGCGGACCAATGTATTATCTTCGCGACGGACTCGCAAAAAAAGGTCTGGTAAAAACAGGGAAAATTCTGGCTGTAATTTTTGCATTATTTGCCAGTATCGGTGCTTTTGGCATCGGCAACATGTTTCAATCGAATCAAATGGTGGCGCAGGTGATAACAACTTTCCCGTCACTCGATGGCAGTCAGATCTGGATAGGTGCCGTACTGGCCATCCTTGTCGGCATGGTAATCATAGGCGGCATCAGAGGCATCGCGAAAGTCAATGACAAGCTTTTCCCGCTAATGGCCGGCATTTACATTCTGTCGGCATTAACAGTTATCATTATTAATTATCAACATCTGGGTGATACATTCCGGCTAATCTGGAACGGCGCATTTACTCCCGACGGTATCAAAGGCGGTGTCATCGGCGTAATGCTCATCGGTTTTCGCAGGGCTGCTTTTTCAAATGAGGCCGGTATCGGTTCGGCTGCTATTGCGCATTCGACCGTAAAAACCAAGCAACCACTTACCGAAGGCTATGTAGCACTCCTTGAGCCATTTATCGATACCGTCGTTATTTGTACCATGACTGCTTTGGTGATCATCATCACCGGTATGTATACAAACACAGGCAACTTAACTGGCAGTGCACTTACATCAGCTGCTTTTGAAAGCGTTTCATCCTGGTTCCCCTATCTGTTACTGATTACCATTATTCTTTTCGCCTACACGACCATCATTTCCTGGTCGTATTACGGGGTAAAAAGCATCGATTTTTTATTGGGAGATATCATAGAAAAGAAATTCGGTAAACGCATTCTGGTTACACGTGTGTACCAAGTAATTTTTCTGGTCATTACTGCACTCGGTTCGGTATTAAGCCTGAATGCAATTGTTGATTTTTCGGATATGCTGATACTGGCTATGGCGGTTCCCAACATCATCGGGTTATACATTCTGGCTCCCGAAGTTAAGGCCATGCTGAATCAATATATCAAAGAACCTTAAATAAACCTTTCAACATAACGTGTATGTAACAAGCGATGCGACAATGCACCCAAAGGCTTTTGCAGAAAATGATCATACAAATACAAAATTTCGGGATTTTGATGTGACTTACGGATAATCTTGTGGGCATCTTCCGCATAAATTGCTTCTGCCCGTTTCTTTCTGATTTCAGCAGTCGTGGGAATAGGTTGTCCCCCACCACCAAGGCAACCACCCGGACAAGTCATTACTTCAATAAAAGTATAAGGAGAAGTCCCGTTTTCAATTTGCTCGAGTAAACTCCGGGCATTCTTCAGGGTATGTGCTACCGCCACCTTCACATCATTTCCATTAATATTGATTGTTGCTTCACGAATACCCTGCATACCCCGCACAGCCGTCAGATTAATATCGGGAAGCGGTTCACCGGTAAGCACTTCGTAAGCCGTACGCAAAGCAGCTTCCATGACTCCGCCGGTTGCTCCAAAAATGACCGCGGCACCAGAGGAACTACCCAACGGGTTGTCGAAATCTTCTTCTGGTAAGGCTCTGAAATCAATTCCAGCTTCTTTTAACATACGCGACAGTTCACGGGTTGTCAGCACATAATCCACATCAAAGAAACGATCGTTGGCCGACAAGTGCATTTTTTTCTTCCAATATTCGAAAGCCCCATCCATTTCAGGCCGCTGTGCTTCGTATTTCTTGGCGGTACAGGGCATGACAGAAACTACCACGATATCACGCGGATCAATGCCCTCCTGTTCAGCATAATAAGTTTTGGCAATGGCGCCGAACATCTGTTGCGGCGATTTGCAAGTCGATAAATGTGCCAGCGATTTGGGGAAGAAATGCTCGATAAATTTGATCCATCCCGGCGAGCAGGAAGTAATCATCGGCAAGGTTCCTTTATTCCGGATGCGGTGAATCAGCTCATTACCTTCTTCCATGATGGTGAGGTCGGCAGCAAAATCAGTATCAAAAACCTTCGAGAAACCCAGTCGACGGAGGCCGGCAACCATTTTTCCCGTCACCAGACTACCATAAGGCATACCCATCGCTTCTCCTATACCCACACGGATGGCAGGAGCTGTTTGTACCAACACCACTTTCTTTGGGTCGTGTATGACTTTCCACACATCGTTTACCGCATCTTTTTCGGTGATGGCGCCGGTCGGACAAACCAACGCACACTGTCCGCAATTGGTACAAGCTACCAGCCCAAGGCCCATATCCATAAAAGTGGAAATCCGGGTTTTCTGTCCCCTGCCCGCGAAATCAATGGCTTTCACGGTCTGAATTTCACTACAGGCCGCCACGCAGCGACCACACAAAATACATTTCTCAGGATCACGTACCAGCGATAATGAACTAAAGTCTTTCGGAATTGGCTTCTTCCTCGTTCGCGGGAACCTCCTTTCCGTGATTCCGAAATCATAACAAATCTGCTGCAATTCGCAGTGCAGGTTGCGTTCGCAAGTCTGACAATCGAGCGGGTGGTTCGCCAGCAACAATTCCACGTTCATCTTCCGGGACTGCATGATACGCTGGTTATTGGTCGTGATTTCCATGCCATCTGTCACTTTCGTGATGCACGAACGAAGCAGGGATTTTGCTCCTTTCACCTCAACGACACATACACCACAGGAAGCATTACTCGATACGTCCTTCAGATAACACAGCGACGGAATGTTAACTCCCGCAAACCGGCAAGCTTCCAGAATGGTAACTCCATCAGGAACAAGGTATTGTTGGTTGTCAATTGTGATTTTCATAATTCTATTTTTTTTAGTCTACGGTCTACAGTCTGAGGTTTTTGTGGTAATAAACAAAAACACCTCTTTTATCACCAACTTTATAAATTTAGACTGTCCCGACTACAGACCGCAGACTGTAGACTGTAGACTGTTGACATTCATAATCGCACATCACACCGTAAACATCGCCCCACTTCATTCCGGGCTTGTTCGCCGGTATAGCCACAATCCACTTCGTGGAAATTGCCGATTCTATCACGCACTGCCAATTTATAGGACACATTTTTAGCTGTTTTCTTCGGGTTGGCGGGCACCACATTGCGATAAGCAAACTTCCGGAACAAGAGGTGAAAACGTTTTTCCTGCATCAGTTCAGCATCAATGGCTTCGGCAGCTTTACGCGCCATCCCCATGGCTTCGGCAGCCGTCGAAGGTCCCGTTACCGCATCACCTCCGGCATAAATCTTATTACGTGATGTTTGCTGGGTGAAATGATTGATGACAATCCGGCCACCCGGCAAGGTATTGATTCCATTTTCTTTGAGTTGGTCATCATCGACTTGTTCGCCAATCGCGAATATCACCGAATCACAGGGAATTTCATCGAACTTACCCGTAGGAATCGGTTTTCTTCTACCCGAAGTATCCAAACCACCGCAAGTCATCAGCTCTATTTTCAATCCGCGCACCCGGTTTTTTTCATCTGTCAACACCGCTGAGGGAGCCGACATAAAATGAAAATTAATTTGTTCCGCTTCCGACTCTTTGATTTCAGCCTGATTGGCCGGCATATCGCATTTCTCACGGCGATAGACAATGGTAACCTCCTTACCGAGCCGCCACAAACTGCGGGCAGCATCGATGGCCACATTACCGGCTCCGATGATCACCACTTTCTGTCCCA
>JARKQF010000266.1 GCA_029973975.1 Paludibacter sp. | reverse complement strand
ATTGTATGATACACATTCAAACTGACTTTGTTTGTATTTGTTTTTAGAGCTGTCCTAAAGAAGGGCAAAGGGATATTTTCTTCCGGGGGACTGGGCAGAAACATATATCCAAAAGGCACGTGTACTTTATGAGTGAAACTTTCAAGCTGTTTGACCGTCGGAAATTTTTCTCCCTTCGTCCAACTTTCCACCGCCGGGTTTTGGGCATAAAATTCCTCTAAACTATTACCATTCCTGATAATAGCCCATTCAATAATCTCTTTGTTTATATTTTCAACCCTTACACTCACAGTACAAATTTATTCAAAATAAACTTCAATTCTTAAGGCTACATCGATTTTAACATTATGAATGATCATATCGGAATCAAGAACAACTTTAATCTTTGTTTTATGTCCACGCTCTTTTATAAATCTGACGGACTTTCAGTAGGGTCGACGCCAATCTTCGATAAAAGTGCATATATTGTAATTCCTTCTTCTGTTAGGTTTTATTAATATCTCTCGATAAAATGGAAGAAACCCATATAGCCATTTATCTATCGGTTTTCGATTAAATGCATTAGAATTTTTTGAATATTTTCGAAAAAACCCTAAAAATGGGGTGAAATTGAATGTTTCACTCCATTTATTTTTGTGTCGGTAATTCTATTATTTATCATAAAACCGGCGTGATGGAATAATCATGGAAAGTGCATGGTATATACACTTTAATTAAAAATAAATTAATCGTATGAACACAATTCAGAGAGCGAAAAACACTCTAATGACCCCCAAAGCAGAGTGGGAACTGATATCGGAAGAAAACAGCGGACACGTGAAATTACTGACCGGCTATTTGATTCCGTTGGCATTGATACCGGCAATCGCCGGTTTTATCGGGTACGGTCTTATCGGTTATAGCGTGATAGGTATTCATATCGGGTCGATTGGTTTTGGGATACGTCAGGCCTTGGTGTCATTTATTTCTACAGTGGGTGGCGTTTATCTTTCGGCATGGATCATTTCTTTTCTGGCTGATAAATTCGATTCGTTGAAAAGTTTTGATAAGGCATTCGGGTTGGTAGCTTATTCCTATACACCGATGTGCATAGCCGGTATTTTTCTGATATATACCCCTCTCTCCTTTCTGGTCGGCCTCGGTGGGTTGTATGGCCTGTACCTGATGTATGTAGGTTTATCGCCCATGCTGAAAACACCTGCAGAAAAGAAAACGCCTTTCTTCCTTGTCAGCCTGCTGGCCGTAGCGCTTGTATCAGTGATCCTCTCGGCCATATTGGGTGCCGTGATTATTTCTTCAATGAGAACATTTATCTATTGATTATTTAAAGCAAAACATCATGAAAAAATTAGTATTATTCATTACCCTGTTCTTGCTTGCCGCCACACAGGCCGACGCACAAAGCTGGCTCGATAAAGTGGGAAAAAAAGTGGAAAATTCGGCAAAGCGTACCATAGAAAGAAAAGCTGAACAAAAAACGGAACAAGCGGTAGGTAAGGCCGTGGATAAGGCAACCGACAAAGATACCTATAAAGGGTCGGAAAAAGACAAAGACGTGGAAACGATGGAATGGACAGAGATGGAGCCGGGTGAGATTGAAAAATCTGCCGGTGGCAAACAGGGTGGGGCGCCTAAGCTGGAAGCCTATTCAAAATATGATTTTGTTCCCGGCGACCAGATCCTTTTTTATGAAGATTTCTCGCAGGACGCCATCGGTGATTTTCCCGCATTATGGACAACCAATGCCAGCGGTGAGGTAAAGACTCTCAGCATTGCACCCGGCAAGTGGCTGCAGAATACAACCAGAGGCGGCGAATTTACCTATCTGAACAAATTGGACCTGCCTGCTAATTTTATTCTTGAATTCGACTACATACCCTATTTCAGTAAGGAGGCCCAGCAAAAGAATCCAAACAGGAGTAACTGGTATGCTACCGGTATGGTGAAGATGTACAGTGATAAACCCGGAAAGGAAAAAGAGTTTGATGGTGGCCTGTTTCCGGGTGATATGGGATTGAGAATACATTTTAGAAGAGATAGCTGGAGTATGGACGCTTATGATTATAGTACAGAGTATAGAAGTCTGGATGCTACAAGCGACAGGAATTGTGTCGTGTCCGAACAGGTCAATCATATCATCGTTTGGGTGCAGAACCGCAGGGTAAGGGTTTATCACGGCGGGGCGAAAATAATGGACATACCTACAATGCTTGCGCCGGACACAAAACTGACGCGTTTGCGCCTGGACAACGCCCATGAAGACAACCGCCCCTTCTTTTCAAACATAAAGATTACCACTGCTTCGCCCGATACGCGCAGCAAGCTTATCACCGAAGGGAAATTGATTACCTACGGCATTACTTTCGATGTGAATAAAGATGTGGTAAAACCTGAATCCTACGGTACACTGAAAAGCTTTGCCGAGTCGCGAAACAAAAGAGCGAAGCTAATTTGTAAAACAGTGAGAGCAAATAAAAATATAAATCGTATGAAAGTAACACCTAAAATCTTGCTTGATTTTTATTTGTTACAATCATAAGACTTCAATTCTCTTTATATGGTTACAATAGTTTTTCCTTTTTTTCTTTTTATCGCAGTGCTCCATCAGCATCTTATCCATCCCTGATTACATCAGAAAAAATGGGCAGAAGCAAATAGTTTTAGGAAAAACAGTATCTTTGCAAAACAATGATTATATACTATAAAATAACATGAGCGTTTGCTTTTAATTGATTACTTCTGCACAATAAACCAATTATCATCATAAAAACATGAAGAAAACGATTTTTTTGCTGATTGCTGTGTTCTGTTTATCAGCTACGGTCAAGAATGAGCCGAAAGACTCCAAGACAAGTTATGCAAAAACAGTGCTGCAACCCTACGTGGACAGTGGTCAGTTGGCCGGTGCCATTAGTGTATTCTACAAGGACGGCGTGCAGGAAACCTGCTGCATAGGCTATGCCGACGTATCAAAAAAGCGCCCAATAAAGATGGACAATGTATTCATGCAATGTTCACAGACAAAAGGCTTCTGCGGAGTGACAATCGCCAAGCTGGTGGAAGAGGGCCGTATTTCACTCGACGACCCTGTTTCAAAGTATCTTCCGGAGTTTGTGGAATTATGGGTGCTGGATGCTGCAAATGACAGTGTCAAGACCCTTCGTAAGGCCAAGAACGTCCTTACCATCCGTATGGTGCTCAACCATACTGGAGGCTTCCCCTTCGAAATTAGTGCCAAGCGCTCCGACGTCAGGGGTGGCGGATGGTCTGGAGGAGCTCCTCTTCGCCAGACAGCCTCCATCGCCGCCGCATCGCCCATCATGTTCGAGCCCGGTACCCGCGAGCTCTATTCCAATACGGGAATTGACATTGGTGCAGCTATTGTTGAGGTCGTCACAGGGATGAAGTGGGAGGTATATCTCAAGCAGGAGGTGCTTGACCCCTTGGGAATGAAGTCCACATGGTTCTGGCCTACCGACAAACAGCTTAAGAACAAGATAGAACTCTATGAGAACAAAGAGAATGCTCCAGCTGAGTGGCGTGAAGAAATGCCATGGCAGCAACGGCCTTATAATGACTCCCATGTATTTGCTTCTGCCGGTGCAGGTCTCTGGACCACCGCCGATGACCAGCTGAAGTTCTATAAGATGCTGATGAATCTTGGCTTGGGAGAGAATGGCGTGCGCATCTTGAAAGAAGAAACCGTGAAGAATCTTCTCGCTCTTTCCACCCGTCCCAAGGGTCTGGGCGGCTATTCCCTCGGCTTGTCAGCACCAGAACAGGACAGCGAAGACGCTTGGTTTGGTCATGGTGGTGCCTGGGGCACTAACTGTTCCGTCAATTGGCACAAGAAAGAGCTTAAGCTCTGGGTGGTCCAATCCGCCGGAGGAGGACAGCCATGGCTTGCCGAAATCAGTAAAGCTGCCGAGAAGTTCTTCGCTCAACCATTAAGCAAATCTGGCGTTGATGCATATACTGGAAGGACCGAATAATTCATTTCATGAGCCGGCTTGAATGATATCCGCGCCAGACTGTCCTCGACATTCTACTATTTTCATAAAAGCCAACTGCTTTTACTTTACGGCCAGCTCTTCAGGTTCCTTGGCTTCTCCCCGGAGCTTGACATTCTGTTCCGGCAAAGCGCGAAACGAGATTTCTTTGTACCATCTTGCTTGATTTTTATTTGTTACAATCATAAGACTTCAATTCTCTTTATCCGGTTACAATAGTTTTCTTTTTCCCCTTTCCCTGGGAACTAAGCGGTTGTCTCTTTTGGTAGTTTTAAATACATTTACTACATTTGTGCAAAATAGAAATTGTATTTATGATATGCAAAAACTGGTCGACAGAAAAATAGAAACATTTGTAAAAGAGAATCTAAGCGTATTTCCTGCGGTTGTCATTTTAGGCCCAAGGCAATGCGGAAAGTCCACCTTGGTGAAGATGCTCTATCAAAATTCGAATGCCTATCTATATTTGGACCTTCAGAACCTGGATGACTTGAACAAGTTGAGAGAGCCTATGTTATTCTTCCAGGCTAATCAGGATGTAACAATTTGTTTGGACGAGATTCAGTTAGTACCGGAACTTTTTTCTGTCTTACGAAGTGAAATAGACCGTCACCGTCGTCCAGGACGGTTCATTTTGCTTGGATCTGCTTCGCAGGACCTTATACAGAAAACGTCAGAATCGCTAGCCGGAAGAGTCGGGCTTATTGAACTCACACCCTTTACAATTGAAGAAGTTGAGCAAAACATAGATTTTGAATTGAATAAGTTCTGGCTTCGTGGAGGATATCCTGATAGCTATCTCGCATCATCTGAACAAGGAAGTGTACTTTGGAGAGAAAATTTCCTTAGAACATATGTAGAACGGGATATTCCACAGCTCGGATTTCAAATTCCCGCATTGCAACTTCGTCGTCTGCTGACTATGTGTGCGCACAATCAAGGGCAACTTTTTAATTCGTCCAAATTGGGAGAATCGCTAGGTGTAACCTATCAAACTATTCGCCGGTATATCGACCTGATGGAACAGACCTTTATTATCCGTTCGCTACCGCCATTTGAAAAGAATATCAAGAAACGTCTGGTTAAATCCCCAAAAATTTTTGTGAGAGATAGTGGGTTATTACATAGGCTGCTACAAGTGGATGATTTCAATTCACTAATGGGCAACCCTGTTTTCGGATCATCTTGGGAAGGATTTGTAATTGAAAACATCATTTCTTCATTGAGAGATTGTAAGTTTTCTTTTTATCGCAGTGCTACAGGGGATGAGTTAGACTTGCTTATTGAGAGGGGTTCCCGAACGATAGCGGTAGAATGTAAAGCCTCATCGGCACCACAGGTGACCAAAGGCTTTTGGAGAGCTATAGAAACCACAAAACCGGATAAAACATATATTGTTTCTCCCGTATCAGCATCTTATCCATTTAAAAATGATGTGGAAGTTTGCGGGTTGAGTGATTTTTTGAAAAAAGTCGTATAAATATAATCTGATCTCCCCGGAGCTTGACATTCTGTTCCGACAAAGCGCGAAACGAGATTTCTTTGTACCCGTCAACGGAGAACTTCAGCATTTTGTTTACGCTTTGGAGGTTTGTGAATGCAAATTCACCGTGCTCATCGGTCATGGTTTCGTTGATTAGTACCGAGTACCATGAATACCATTTCCGAGATAATGTATATCGGCTACGAGACCGTCAAAAGCTACCGTAAGAATATCATGACCAAACTACAGGTTCCCAATACCGCCGCCCTGATAAGATATGCCGTGGAGAGGAAGATTGTGTAGAGGTTATCCACCTCTTCCGTTAATGGCCGGATTTATACGGATCTGTATTTTTCATGAGGATGAGTTTTACTTTCCCAGCGAAGAGATCGAAATAACATTTACTCCGTCTGGACGTGTGTAACTCATTCCAGTACCGGTGATTATGTTTAAGGAAGCGGGTTTTGGAAACTTCGTCGTGTCAATTATCTTATTAAATTTCAATAAATTGTTTGCCGCTTCATCATGCATTCCAATACCAAGTTTTACTTCAAAAGCAGCCCAGGCACCACCATTTTGTCGAACTATTGCATTTATTTCCAATCCGGTAGAATCCCGATAATGGGATACTTCGGCATCATTGGCTTTTGCATACATCTTTAAGTCGTGATATACAAGCGATTCAAACAAGAATCCGCAATATTTCAGGTCTTTTAATAATGCTTCTTTGGTCAATTTAAGAGCAGCAATAGCCAGTGAAACATCGCAAAAATGCCGTTTTGGAGATTTTCGTAGCGAATTTGCCGATCGTATATGTGTATTAAATGCGGGCTGCTCTTCAAAAATCATTAATCTATACAACGTATCTAAATAATCAATGATTGTAGGGCGTGATAAATCAACATCCTCTACTGCTTTAATATCTTTTCCTAATGTTGTATTATCAACTAATGTTGAGACATTACGTGCGATTGAGCGAAGCAATGCACGAACTTTCTGAGGGTCTCTTTTAACATTAGAGACCCTGCTCATGTCAATGTCGGCCAATAAATCGACGTAGCCACGATTCAATAAAATTGCCTCTTCCAGAGGTATATCTAACAGGGCGGGCCAACCCCCTTTAATCATTCTTTCAATGATTAATTCGAGCGGAAGCTCAATATTGAAAAAAGGGATATTATTTCCCTGTAATAATTGCGAAAGGCTAACCAGTCCGGAAGAATAACCCATTTCTTGCCACGACATTGTTTGCATCTCTACGATTGTAAAACGCCCCGATCCGCTATGCAACTTTATATCTTCGTCGGGATTTGCCGAACCCGTAAGGATGAATTGTCCTTTTTGCTTTCTATCATCTACTTCATGGCGTACATAATTCCATAATTTGGGTTGTTCCTGCCATTCATCAAGTAATCGAGGTGTCTCTCCCGACAATAAAATTTTCGGATTAATCGTCATAATTACAGGAACCTGTTCATCTCTGTCTACCTGTAAAATACTTTTGGCAAACTGTTTTGCTGTTTCAGTTTTGCCACACGATTTCGGTCCTTTGATCAATAATGCCCCCGAAGCTTTAAGTTTTAGCCCTATTTCTGTTTCTATTATTCTCGGATAATAACTCATAGATCCTTTTTTGGGCGGCAAGATACAAAAAAATCCTCACTTTACAAACTGACATGATTTTGCTTTACAAATAAACATGTGATATTTTTACATATTGACAGGTTATTGCTTTACAGATTGATGATGATTTTACGGCGTTTAGCCGCTACTTCGTCCAATAATTGTTCGTCGATTAACTGACTAAATAAGTTCCGCTACAAACAACAAGACAATAACAAGCAGATATATCATTTAAAACCGGTAATAAATATTTTATTTGTTCAATTGATTTGTCAGGAAAAAGTGTGCAAATAATTATTTGTCAAATTCTTTTCTAATAATTTCTGCAATTGCTTCTGTTTCCTGGTAATTACGTCCTGTTGTTTGTATTTTCATTCCATAGCCTGCATCTTCCCAATACAACACTATATCGATAGTTCCATCTGCATACTTCTCTTTTATTAAGTTCACAGTTGTAGGACTAAAATCTATATTATTAATAATCTCTTTGACATACTTGCTGCGAAGTAATTTTCTGGCAAATACTTTAAGTTTATCATTTCCGTGATGATCACCGCTCAATTTTACTTTCTTATTTTCCGGAGGAATGTCTGTCTCTATCAGTTCCAATTTCCCGTAGTACTGTAATTTTTGAGATAAATCTTCTGCCAATCTCGTTCCACTATTACACACGTTGAATACTTCAACATTACGGGTATTGAAATTCTCATCGAGTATTTTTTTGAGAGGAACAAGGTAAGGTTCCCAACACCTGTGACTATGCAAACTAATAGCTACTCTATCTTTCGCGTGACAAATGCTTAATCCTACGCAGTACTCCTGATTGATATCCACTTCCGGGTTTTCGTAATAATACTTGCCGGTCTCGGCTTGTTCGTCATTTTCTAGGATATCTTCACTGAAAGGTGTTCTAATAAAGGAGAGGATCTTATTTTTATCAGATGTATTCGTTAAAGAGGAAACCCATTGGATAAAAGTTGTTTCAGCCGATACTTTGTATGTAAAAGTTTCTTTTGGGATCAGTAGTCTTTCGAGACCAAATTTATCTTTTAATTCTCCAAAGATATGGAGCATTTCCAAAAATTTGTCCTTCAATAATATCCCATTTCTCAGATGGGGTCTAAAAGACAATTCATTAAAAATCAACTCCATCCTACAATAATTTTAAAAGTTGGTTACTCCATTCTTCCAATAAATTTTTAGGATACTCACTTAATTCTCCACGGTGGTCTATTTCTATATTGGTAATTTCCGAATACTGTTCGCTCTCTTTCACTACTTTCTCAAAATAAAATAGAATAGTTTTATCTTTCAAAACGGGGTTTTCTTTCACGCCAACCCTGATTCCATTGACTATATGGTCGCTATGCGTCTCTACAATTATCTGTACATCGTTTAGGGCAACCAAAGTAATTAATTTCCCCAACTCTGCCTGACCTCTTGGATGGATATGGCTTTCAGGATTTTCAATAATTACAAGATCTCCCGGTTGGGCTTTGAGTAGCGCTGTCACTACATGCAAAGCATAGGAAATCCCGAACCCTACGTTTTCAGGTTTAAAATAGTTGGTATTGCCGAAATTCGGTTGTGTAAACGCATACTCCAATAAAATCAGATCGGAGGTGACTTTTGTCGTTTTTACATTTACACCGGGCGATATCTCACCCAGCCATAGATTTATCTGGTTGATTAAACTGTTATTTATAATTTCGTTCCCTGTGAATTCATCTATCGTCTTTGAATCAGGATGTAACACATTGTTGAAAGCAATAGGTTCATTTCCGCGCAATTCAATATAATGAGCCGTATATTGGCCATATTTACCCAAATCATTTGCGTCCATCACACTTGAGTAACTACCGCTATTGGTCGCTTTGGGTTCTATTCTCTGTGCGTTCAGGTACTGAAACTTATTGGAAAATAAAGCCTCTTCCTGGTGTTGTATGATATACTCTGATATCCTGTTTTTTTGCTTGAAAATATCAGTCCCAATTTCATAGTCGAATTCCATACAATATGGATCTGTACCCTGAAATTGGAGGGCTATACTCAAATTTTCGTCCTCTTTGCTATATTGATAACGGGCGTCCCTGGTCGTCCCCATATTCACTAAACCATTGTCGCCACTGTTTAATTTCAAGATCCCGGCACTCAGCTTGTCCGACTGGCGGAGCAAAAGTAAAGCTTGTATAAAGGAAGATTTTCCCTGTCCGTTCATCCCCATCACCACGTTTAGGTTACGAAGAGGGAAATACTTCGATTTTATCGATTTAAAATTCTTTATTTCTAACGATCTTATCATGTTGGCTAAGATTCAATGATTTGATGTACAAGTTTTTTGATTTCATTATGTCGATGATACACCCTGTTTCTATCACCTGTTGAGCTCGTAACAGAGATAAAGAAGAGAGCATCGTCATTCAGCAGATTATAAAGTCCATTCTTGAATTCAGATCTTCTCTTTACGAGGCTTTCTCTCTCCGGTTGGCTTAAAACAGCCAGTTGTGTAGCCAATGCGTCAAATAATGCCTTATTTATCGGCGGCAGTTTTTTGTAATCGTAATATACTTTCCTGAATGCCTCTTCTTTAAATATTTTCCGGGAAGCAATCATCGCTTCAGTGAAATCGTATGTTATCTTATCCAGTTCATATTGCGACATCTTGTAAATGCCTGCCATCGCCTTACTCATAAAAGAATCCAAATCGGGCATGTAATTTTCATATCCAAACAGGTAAAAGGCAAGGAATCGGTTGGCAAAATCGCGGTCCAACATACGGTGGGTTTTTATTTTATGGTTGGTCGCATTCAGGAATGCTTCATTTCTGGCAAGTTCGGCAATAAACTGTGCCGGTTTTCCCTGGAATAGAGCATGTCTTATTTCTTGAGGTTCCAGTACCAATCCGCCCGTGTTAATACGTTTAAAGATATTGAATTTAACGTCAGTAGGCGTACCGGGCATTATTTTATAGATAACAACCTGTGTTTCTTCAATAATTCTCTTCAGGTCTCCGCTAAGGCCTTGCCAGCCCTTCCCATTGAGTTGGATAAGAAATTCAAGATTGGTTAGTTTGAGATCTTGCTTTACACAAAAATTGCGTATACTGCTCAATCGTTGCAAACCATCCACCACGAGCCAGTTATCATCGTTCGAAGCGTCAAAAAAGAAAGCCGGAAGTGGAAACCGGATTAAAATAGATAATGATTATCCGCAGTTATTCCTAAAGAATTTAGCGGGAAAAAGTTATAAATAAGTTTCAAAAATACTTATACAATTCACTGATATTCATTATATTTACATCGCTAACGATATAAAGATTCAAGCTATGAATATCCTGGATT
>JARKQF010000218.1 GCA_029973975.1 Paludibacter sp. | reverse complement strand
CCAACCCTGATTTCAGCAGGGGTATAACCGATATAAGAAATCTGGAGAACAGAATTATCCGACACGTCCAGCGAAAAGTTCCCGTTGAAGTCTGTAATGGTACCAATCTTCGTTTGCGGATCAAGTACGGTTGCTCCGATAATCGGTTCTCCGCTATTGTCGGTTACCATTCCCCTGATTTTACGATTAGCAGGGGTGGATTGGTTCGTGTCTTGTTCTGATTTTGTTTTTTTTCTCAGAACTATATTTTTCCCTTCAATGCTGTAGGTGACATTCGTACCGCTCAGTACGCTCTTCAGTATTTCTTCTACTGAACTATTTTTGGCGTTAATATTTACTTTCTGATTGATATCAATGGCTTGTTCGTCGTATACGAACAGATAACCGGTTTGTTTTTCAATCTGGCTGACAACAGTTTTTAACGGGGTGTTTCTGAGGTTGAAAGTAACCTTGTTGTCGCTCGCAGCAAGCTGTGATGTAATGAGAAACACAAAAGTAAAAATGCTTAATTTTCTGGTTAGTTTTTCCGGTATGTTGCTTTTTTTGAGCAAAAACAACCCCCTGCAAAGATATTTGAGCATGTCTTTGTAATTATAAAGATTAATAATGGATAATAGATTGTGCAATGCAAATTGCAGTCGGACATGTGCTCTAAACTAGAGCAGCGTTGTAATGAGACTTTTTATGTGCTGTTGCCGTGTTTCATGTTTTTCAGTGTTGTGATGTGTTAGTAAATGATAATCAGGTTTTTGTCTTCGTCCCGTTGATATTCAAAATTGTTGGCTTTTTGTAATACCTTAATTATATGTTCTATGCCTTCTTTTTGCCTGAACTTGCCGGTACATTTATTCGTACTTAAACTTTTGTTTCTTACTTCTATGCGTGTCTGATAGTATTGTTCAAGTTTTCTGAAGACTCTGGTAAGATCTTCGTTATTAAATACATAAATCCCGTCTTTCCATAAGAAATCATCTTCTGATTCGAAGGTTTTGGTTATAAGTCTATTCCCTTCAATTGATACTTTTTGTTGTGGTTTCAGTAAAGCTGTTTGATTTGACTGTTTCTCTGTTACTTTTACAGCGCCTTCTATTAATGACGTTTCAAAAATGCCGGAGTTTTTATAAGCAAGTACATTAAAGGTAGTCCCGAGTACTTCTATTTTGCACTTTTCGGTTATTACACGAAACGGTCTGGATTTATCATGCGTTACTTCAAAATAACCTTCTCCGTCAAGTATGATTTCCCTGTGATTTCTTTTAAATGAGGATGGGAAGTGAAGTTTTGAATTGGAATTAAGGGTTACTTTAGTTCCATCTGAAAGGGTTAGATTAACCCTTTGCCCCTGAGGAACCTCGATTGACTGGGTGAAAATTTTGTCAGTAGAATTTAAAATACGCTGTTGTATCAAAATTGTTCCGGTTATTGCAATTGCGATAATAGCAGCAACCTGCATCCACCTCCTGACCGAAAGAATCGGTCTGGCGTTTTTTTTCTCTATATTATCTGATGACTGAGCTGTTTCATTCCATATTGCAGCATCATATAAGCGCCTGTAACGCAAAAATTCTTTGCGGTTATCAGGGTTGGCATCAATCCAACTTATAATTTCCTGATTTTCATGCGAGGATGTTTCGCCTTTCAGGTATTTATGTATCAAGTTTTGATTCATTAGAATGTATATAAAGTGTTTTTTTGTCACGAATACCACAGGTTCGTATGAAACACCCTTCTGTATATGTAGACAAACGGGAATAAGTTTTCACTAGTAACCTGATGAGAAAAAAATAAAAATCGGTGTTTGCGCCTCTTTTAAACCGCTTATTTTCAAGCATTTAAATTTTATTTTTTAGTTGTCGTATGGAACTCCCGATGAAATAATTTAATCATTCAATAAATTTAGCTGTTTCTCGCGACTCGGCATAACCCGAACAAGTTCGGTTCTGCACTCACTGCTCAAAACATTCACAAGGGTGTAATAATTGATTAAATTATTTCATGTTTGTTTCATAAGATATTAATACAACAAAAACAGCAAAGCAGGTAGGTAGTCTTTTAATGTAATTCGCAATTCTTTAAGTGCTTTGGCAACGTGATAGTCGACACCTTTCACGCTGATTCCAAATTTCTGAGCTATTTCTTTGTTGGATCTATCTTCAACACGACTCATTACAAATATCTTACGTGTTTTCTCTGGTAATGAGGCCAGCGTTTTCTCAAATATTGAACGTACTTCAGATGAAAACAGGATGTCCGGGTCGCACGATTCCAAAGTTGAAATTCTGAATTCCATCTCTTTTTGCGTATTGTTCTGTATGACCTCGTGTGCCTGATACTTTAGTTGCTCTCGTTTTAAATAGTTTAATGATAAGTTTTTTACAACTGTAAGCAGAAACGCTTGTATGTTGATTATGTCGTCGGCATTCTCAAAGTTCTCCCATAATCTCATCATAGCTTCAGACGCAAAATCATCAGCTACCTCAACCTGATGCACGTATGATTTCGCAAACAAAAAACATTTGCGGTAGTACGTGTTGTAGATTTCGTTGAAAGCTTTGAATTTATCTTTTTCCATCATTCAGTTGAGCATACTATTCAAATATCTTTCGGCATTCTGCTCTGATTTGCAAATATAAAACAAAAACTGACAATATGTCAAATTTATGCTCGTGTGTTTTTCCTTCTGTAATGTCTTTTTAAAGATGCTATAATATATATGACAATTTAGATGGGGGTATCACTAGTTGTGTTCGAATTCATACTGATAGAAAGAGCTAAAAAGACACTGGAGTTAGGTATGCCGTGTCTTTTTTTGTTGGCGGTATTTCTTTTTTTTCGTACAGAAGCGGATTTGATCTCTGGGTTGAAATTAATGTTTTGTTATCAGTCGTTGTTGAGATCTGAACTCACTGGGAGTAAATCCGAGTTTCTTTTTGAATATTCTGTTGAAATTTGAGGTATTGTTAAATCCAC
>JARKQF010000216.1 GCA_029973975.1 Paludibacter sp. | reverse complement strand
TCTGAACTTTTGTTCGAAGATTGTATTGAACAGATTATCCTTTGTACGGAAATAATAATGAATGAGTGCCTGGTTACAACCAACTTTTTTAGCAATCTGAGTTGTGGATGTAGCTTCAAATCCTTTTTCCAGAAATAGCTTTTCTGCTGCTTCAAGAATGGCTTGTTCTGTGGGTTGATTTATTTTTTCTTCTATCATTAATAAAACAATTTAATAGACTTATTAATGAAACGCAAAATAAATCGAATTATTTTAAATGGGCAAATTTTTTCTGCTAACTATAACAGATGCAATAATTGATATTGCCAGTGCGAAAGCAATTACACCAAGTGAAGTAGTTGTGCTGATATGAAAAGTATAACCAAATTCATTGGAATATTCATTTATACACATTTTGATACCGATAAACGAGAGAATAAATGCAAGTGCATATTTAAGGTAACGAAAATACTGCATTACGCCGTTTAGGGCAAAATACAAAGAACGTAATCCCAGAATGGCAAAGATATTCGATGTGTACACGATAAAGGGATCTTTTGAGATGGAAAGAACAGCCGGAATAGAGTCGATCGCAAATATAAGATCAGAGGCTTCGATCAAGAGTAGCACGATGAAAAACCGGGTTGCGTAAAGTATGTTGTTCTTGCGTACGAAGAAACTTGTTTCGGTCGTATCATTGCTAACAGGCATAATTTTCCGGAAAATCCGTATGACAATATTTTTATCGGGGTTGAAATCTTTCTCATCCTCTTTTTTAAATAACATGTGAATTCCGGTATAAACCAGAAATGCACCGAACACATACATTACCCAGGTGAATTTTTCAATCAGCGCTACGCCGGCAAAAATGAAAAGTGCGCGCATAACGATAGCTCCTATAATTCCCCAGAACAAAATTCTGTGTTGATATTTTTCTCCGATAGTAAAGAAGCTGAATATCATCAAGAATACAAAGAGATTGTCGACACTGAGCGATTTCTCAATTACGTATGCTGTGAAGAATTCCATAGCCTTTTGTGAGGCAATTTCTTTTCCCCACATTTGGTTGCTGACTAAATAGATTGCAACATTGAAAACCAGAGCGAGTCCAATCCAAAAGGCACTCCAGTACAAAGCAGATTTCACCTTGATGGTTTCATCTTTTTTATGAAAAACCAATAAGTCGAGCAGAAGCATTACGACTACAAACACAAAAAAACCAATCCAATATCCGATACTGAGTTCCATAAAAAATTAATAGATTATTTTGCTATGTTTAATATTTTGTCGTGATTAATGCCTTGTGTGAATAAAAAATTGATATCTTATATGAAACTGTGTGAAGCTATTTGTTGATAAACAGCACTTAGTAAGCCCGCGAAAACGATGGCCAATAGGCAAATCACTAAACTGATACGTGCCGGAATATCACTTGCGATTCGTTCGATAGGCTCGTCTGATTTGCGTAAGAACATAGCCTTCACAATCAGTAAATAATAATACAGGGAGATAATCGTGTTCAGCAATGCAATAAATACCAACACGTAAAAACCTTGTTCAGCGGCTGCCGCAAAAATGAAAAACTTACTGAAGAAACCGGCAAAAGGAGGAATACCAGCAAGTGAGAATAAGGCAAACATCATGATTGCACTTAATTTTGGATTGGTTTGATATAGTCCGTTGTAATCTTTAATTGCTACTTTGCCCGTGTGGTTTTCGATGATGGCAATAACTCCGAATATGGCCAGATTGGAAAAGAGGTATACCAAAACATAATAAACCAGTGAACTCATACCGGTGGTACTCGCACTAATTACCCCCAGCATCAGATAACCCGCCTGTGAAATCGATGAGAATGCCATGAAACGTTTGATGTTTTGCTGACGTATGGCAAAAACATTGGCAAGTGTAATGCTGATTATAATCAAACCGTACAGAATAGATTGCCACTCTTCAATCAGATTTCCGAAAACCCTCGTAAAAAGTGTGAATAAAACGAAGGCTGCAGCTCCTTTTGACACTACAGAAAGATAGGCTGTTACAGGTGTTGGTGCACCTTCATAAACATCGGGTGTCCATAGATGAAAAGGCACCAATGATATTTTGAAAAATAAACCTACGGCAAAAAACACAAACGACATAATTTGCATGGAACCTCCGGTTATTAACGGTGATAAATCATCGAAATACAGGGTGCCTGTTGTGCCGTAAATCATGGATATTCCGTATAGCGAAATGCCTGAAGCAAATACGGAAGAAAGAATGAACTTGGCTCCTGCTTCGGCTGATTTATGCTGATATTTGTTAAACGCAACCAGAGTGGCCATAGGTATAGAGGCCATTTCAATGCCGATAAAGAACAACAGGAAGTGACCTGCCGATAACATGATATAGAGTCCAAACAAAGTGCTCAGCGTGATGAAGTAAAACTCTCCCCGCCGAATCATGCTGTCCTTATTATTCAGCCATTTATTAGCCTGCAGAAACACGATTATCGTCCCGATGTTCAGGATGGTTTTCACATAGGTGTGCATGGGAAAATACTGATACATGCCGCCGGCTACTTCGAAGGCATCACGAGGGAAAGCATTCAGCAGCGTATGTATTGTGAGCAAAACAATAGCTAAAGGTTGAATATATCGTCCTCTCCTGATTGAAACACTTATGTCGAAAGTCAATAGAATTACCATCACCACCAATAGTGACAGTTCATCGTGCAATTGTAAAAAAGCTGAATAATTCATATTCTGAAGTAAAATCTTGTTCGTAAAAACTTATAAAGCAGCCATCAACTTACCTACAATAGGCACGATGCTGTTTTGTATCATGTCAGAAATCCACAAAGGCAGCGATCCGAGAGCAACAATCGCGATGATCAGCGTTACCACTGAAATGCGTTCCCACCAGGTAGCATCGCTCAATGTTTCGTGTTGCGGATTTTGTACTTTCCCATACAGAATTTTTCCGACTACGCGCAGGATATAAACCGCGGTTATTACAATGGAAGTAACAGCTACGATCGTTAGAATCCGGTGCAATGTATCACTTTCCTGGAATGCGCCGACAAAAATTGTCATTTCCGCCACAAAGCCGCTCAACCCAGGCAATCCGAGCGAAGCTAAACCGGCAATCACATAACTTACGCCCAGGAACGGCATTATCTTCATCAATCCACCCATTTCTGTAATCAGCCGGGTATGTGTTCTTCCGTAGATCATCCCGATAAGGGCAAAAAACAAAGCCGTCATCAATCCGTGCGACAACATTTGCATAACAGCGCCCGTCATGGCAGTTCCGTTCATCATCAGGATAGCAAAAAGTACCAAGCCACAATGGCTTACCGAAGAATAGGCGTTGATATATTTCAGGTCTGTTTGTACAACAGCCGAGAATGCTCCGTAGATCACGCTTATTCCTGTAAGTATCAAAAATATCCATGCTTGTTCATGTGCAGCTTCAGGCATCAGATAGATGGCCACCCTAAATGCACCATAACCGCCTAATTTCATTAAAACGCCAGCATGAAGCATCGATACGGCAGTTGGTGCAGAGGCGTGTCCGTCGGGCGACCAGGTATGAAAAGGAAATAGTGCGCCAAGTACTCCGAATCCCATGAATGTGAGTGGGAAAAGATAGCGTTGTACCTCAACCGGAATATGTCTTTGTGCGATTTCAAGCAGGTTCATGGTATCGCCACCTGAGAAATAATAAATACCAAGTATGCTCACGAGCAATAAAGCCGATCCCCCCATCAACATCAGGGTTAGTTTCATTGCAGAATACTCTTTCCGCCCCGTTCCCCAGATGCCGATAAGCAGATACATGGGTATCAGTGCAATTTCATAGAACATGAACATGCTGAACAAATCTATGGTGATAAAAAAGCCATAAACGCCCGAAGATAAGAGGAAAAACCACAGGAAGAATTCTTTCGGAAGCGGATCGATACGCCAGGATGCAAAAACGCCGGTAAACATGATTATAGAAGTCAGTATAAGCATGGCCACAGAAACGCCGTCAACACCTACCGAGTAATATATATTAAACGGAGCATACCACAAAATGTCTGCTCTGAAAAGCATCAGACTGTCGTTACCCATTGCTCTTTCATGCAGATACAGGTAAGTTAGTATCCCGGAAAGAATTAATAAAAGTGTGGCTCCCGTTGCCGCTATCAGATTGATTTGCTTTCTATTGCGGGCGGCATATAGCGCAAGCAGCGTAATCAAAGGGATAATAACGAATATTGACAAGAAATTCATAAGTTCAATATTTTAAGCGTACTGTGTTTAAATAAAAATGACAATTGCTGCAATAATCAGTGTTCCGAGTAAAATAACGAAAGCATAATGTTGTATTTTTCCACTCTGGAATCCCTTGATTTTCAGAGAAACCCACTGTGTTACAGAAGCTAACCCGTTCATCGTACCATCAACAATATGCCGGTCGAACCATGCAACAGGAGAGGATATTCGTTTAAAGATTATTTTTTTCGTAATAAACAAATACAGTTCATCAATATAGAAACGATGATAAGCTGCCCGGTATATTGTATTGAATTTATGGGCAACAGCAGCAGAAGCATCATTTTCCTTCCGATACAGCCAGGTAGCCAGACCGATACCAGCCAATGCCACAACAACACTTATCGTTGCAATGGTGGGGTCAATATGGATGTGATAATATCCGCCATCGCTCGATACAAACTTTCCGAAAGGTATAAAACCGGCGAAAATAGTTACCACACCTAAAAACACCAAAGGCAAAGTCATGGCAACGGGCGATTCGTGAGGTGTATGTCCGTTTGTAGTTTGATATTTTTTTCCGTGGAAAATCCGGTAATACAAGCGGAACATATAAAAAGCGGTAAGTCCGGCCGTAAAAGTCATTATCACTCCCAGCCCCGGGCTAAAATGCATCGTGGCAGCCAGTATTTCATCTTTACTGAAGAATCCTGAAAAAGGAGGAATCCCGGCTATGGCCAGACAGGCTATGAGGAAAGTCCAGCGCGTAACCGGTAAAAATTTCTTCAAACCTCCCATTTGCGTCATTTCATTGCTGTGTACAGCGTGGATGATAGAGCCGGCACCTAGGAAAAGCAGCGCTTTAAACATGGCATGTGTAAACAGGTGGAACATCGATGCCATGTATCCGGTACCTGCTTGTCCGCCATATCCTGAAACACCCAGTGCTACCATCATAAATCCGATTTGCGAAATGGTTGAAAAAGCAAGAACACGTTTTATATCGGTTTGTACAATGGCAATGACAGCAGCAAACAAAGAAGTGAATGCGCCCACGTAAGCAATGCCATGTAATACTTCAGGTGTGAATGTGATGTAGACCGGAAACAGGCGGGCAACTAAAAAAACGCCTGCCACTACCATGGTAGCCGCATGTATTAAAGCCGATACTGGCGTAGGTCCTTCCATGGCATCAGGCAACCAAATGTGAAGCGGGAACATAGCCGATTTTCCGGCTCCTCCGATGAAGATAAGCGCCATCGCCCAGCTTAAAGCCGAAGCACCCATAAATGTCACACCCGAAAACGAAGCAAACACGTTGGCATCACACGAAGTTAATATGCCGAAATCAAATGTTTTAGTATAATAAGAAAGAATTAAAATACCAATCAAAAACCCTAAATCAGCAAAACGCGTCACGATGAATGCCTTTTTCGATGCAGCCACAGCCTCGGGTTTGGTGTAGTAAAAACCAATCAGCAGATAAGATGATAGACCAACCATTTCCCAGAACATATACATCTGGAAAATATTGGTAGAAACCACCAATCCGAGCATTGCAAAGCTGAACAGCGATAAAAATGCATAATAGCGTTCAAATCCACGTTCGCCTTTCATATAAGCCAGGCTATAGATGTGTACCATCAACGAAACCGTTGAAATCACCACCAGCATCATGACAGAAATGGGATCAAGTAAAATACCCATGTCGATGTGCAGGTGTTCATTGAATTGCACCCAGACCGTGTTGAAGGCGATAATTTTTTGATACGTACCATTCAGGTTGGCCGTTGAAAAATATTCCCAGGCAGTGTAATAAGAGAGTGCAGTTACTATGGTCAGTATTGCTGTGCCGACAGTTCCGGCTACCACAGGTTTCCATTTTGTGTCCATAAGCCCGAGCACCACAAAACTCAGCAGGGGCAGAATCAGTATGTATAATGTATATTCCATGCTGTATTATTTAAAGATCCACCTTCGTTTCGGAAGGTTCCGGCTCCTGCAGTTCGTGCAGGCTGTCCACTTCCACATTGTTCAGATTCCGGTAAATATTGATTACAATGGCAATAGCCACAGCTGTTTCGCAGGCCGAGATGGCAATAGTGAACAAGGCAAAAAAGAACCCTTCCATTTGGTCGGGATACAAATAGCGATTGAAAGCTGCAAAGTTTATATCAGCCGAATTTAAAATCATCTCAATTGAGATGAGAATCATCAACAGACTTTTACGCGAAAGAAAACCATAAATGCCGGCAAAAAACATGATAAGGCTTACAAAAATATAACCTTCCAACGGAATGACGCCTGAACCGAAATTATCAAAAATTGCTCCCATTGTTTTGGAATTATGTTGTTAAGTACATTTTATTATCGCTTACGGGCTATCATAATTGCTCCCACAATACACGCGAGCAACATAATACTGATTGCCTCAAAGGGTAGTATATATTCATATTTACCCGTACCCATCAGCGTGGTCCCGATTTCTTTTACAGGTATTTCAGCTGATTCGACATAGTGATAAACTTTGCTGACATTTTTATAGATGATAACACCACAAAAAATTAACCCTGTACCGGAAAGCAGAATCGCCATAACACGCTGGAATAAAGGTTCGGGAGTGATATTCTTACCAGGTTTTTGCGTAAGTAAAATAGCAAAAATGAAAAGCACCATGATACCACCGGCATAAACCGCAATCTGTACGGCGAAAAGATAGTGATAGTCGAGTAAAAGATACAGTCCAGCCGTGGCAAGCAATACGAATAACAGGTAAGTTGCCGAACGTATCAGGCGCCTTGAACTAACAGCCATAATCGAGAAAACGGTAATGACCAGCGCAAGTATATAAAATATAATTTCTTTTATCATCATAATTTAGATATTATTCTCCGTGGATAGCATAAGTTTTATGCAGTTTGACTATCTTTTTCGGCTTCATTTCCAGCCTTTTTTATTGGCTTCTTTTCCCGCAACCTGGAACCTTCATGGTTTAGTTGTTTGACCAGCTTATTCCGTGTGAAAGTCGCGTTTTCAAAATTATTCGAGAACACGATGGCATCAGAAGGGCAAGTAATAACACAGAGGTTACAAAAAGTACAAGTTCCCAGGTTATATACATACCTGTCAAGTTCTTTCTTCTTTTTGCCATCCTCAGTTTCTGTTGTGCGTGAAATGACATTTATAGTGCCATTCGGACAGTTTATCTGACAGATGCCACAGGCGGTACAGGCATGCTCATTATTTTCGTCATGCGGCATCACGAGTTCGGCTCTGAAACGCTCCGATATAACGAGTGTATCTCTGTTTTCCGGATACTGACGGGTTACTTTTTTAGTCCAAAGTTCTTTCCAGGTAATTGAAAGCCCGCTAAGCAACGACCTTATCCCTGAGAACATATCCCTTAAATATTCTGAAAAGGTTCTCATTTTCTTATTATTTAAAAATATCGGTAAGTGTAAGACCGGTTAATACAAGTATAACCATAACCAATAAGTTAACTAAATTGATTGGCAGCAGGTATTTCCATTCCAGATTGAGGAGCTGGTCGATACGGAGTCGTGGAAATGACCAACGCACCCATAAACTGAAGAAAATCAGAACCGCTACTTTTCCGAAAAACCATAAATAGGACGGTATAAACCACATTAATTGATTAAAGCTTTCCCATCCGTTTATTTGCAATGGCATCCAACCTCCCAAAAACACGGTGGCACCAATCGATGCTATAATGAACATATTCAGGTATTCGGCCAGATAGAAAAAACCGAATTGCAGACCGGAATATTCGGTGTGATAACCTGCTGTAAGTTCCGATTCGGCTTCAGGAAGGTCGAAAGGTCCCCGGTTGGTTTCAGCATGACCGGAAATAAGATAAATAATAAATGCTACCAGTGCAGGTAAATGTCCGTTGAAGATATTCCAGCAATATCGCTGGCTTTCGACCATGGTACTTAATTGCATGGTTCCTGAAAGCACCACCATAGTCATGAGCGCAATGCCGGCCGACAATTCGTAGCTGACAAATTGTGCTCCACTACGCATGGCGCCAATCATCGAGTATTTATTGTTACTTGACCAACCGGCAAGTAATACCCCGATAATACCTAATGAAGAAACCGATATAACATACAGCACACCGATATTGAAATCCACTGCCTGAAGCCCCTGTCCGAATGGAATAGCTCCGAATGCCATAATCGAAGCTCCGATGATAAAAAACGGAGCCGTGTAAAAAAGAAATTTATCAATCCGGTTGATGTGAATGATTTCTTTAATCAGAATTTTCGTTACGTCTGCTACTGTCTGGAAAATCCCGTATTTCCCAACGCGATTCGGACCGATACGTGCCTGAAAGAATGCCGTTATTTTTCGTTCCACATAAATTAAAACAACAGCCAACAACGCGTAAGTTGCAATGAGGAGGATTCCCACCAGAACCAACTCAATGACTACGGCCCAGAATTCGGGCAATGCCGCATGCAAAGCAGCATCGATGCGACTTGTTAACTTGTTAAGCTCTAATGGTTGACTATAATTTAATAACATAAAAAAACTATGTTGAGATGAAGCATTTAATAATAAACGGAAAATGAGAAATTCCGGATTGAAATCATCTGTCTATGTCCGGAATCACATAGTCCATAGAGCCACCGATACCAATAAAGTCGGAGATTTTCTCGCCCTTGCATATCAACGGCATAACAGCTACCAATGACATTGAAGGCGAACGGAATTTTAACCGGTAAGGTGTTTTGTCGCCACGGCTTTCGATATACACGCCAAATAAACCTTTTCCAGCTTCTACGTTCTGATAGTATTCACCTTCGGGCAGTCTGATTACTGCTTTTGTCTTAGCACAGTATTCTCCTTCAGGAATATTATCTATTAATTGTTCTATAATATGCAATGACTCCTCTATTTCGTCCAGCCGGTTCAGATAACGCGCGTATGAATCACTTTCCGTACGAATGATTTCACGAAACTCCACTTTGTCGTAAAGTGCGTAAGGATTGTATTTGCGTACATCGCACGACCAGCCTGAGGCACGACCAGCGGGACCGGTTACCGCATGACTGATCGCATCCTTAATATTCAGTATCCCCACATTTTTCATACGTCCTAATGCAATGATATTGTGTGAGAAGAACCGGTCGTATTCTTTTAATTTCGAACGCATGTATGGGATAAAGTTTTTGACATCTTTTTGAAACTCCGGATATATATCGAACATCACGCCACCAATCACGTTTTGATTGATAATCAGTCGACCGCCACAAATTTTCTCAAAAATATCGAGAATGATTTCACGTTCACGCATGCCGTAAATAAAAGCAGTTGTGGCACCCAGATCATTGGTATGTGCCGACCAGGCGAGTAAATGTGAATCTATTCTGTTTAATTCATCCATGATGGTCCGGATGTATTGTGCCCTTTCCGGAACCTCTATTCCTGCGGCTTTTTCCACACACATACACAAGGCATGGCGGTTTATATTGGCTGAAAGATAGTCGAGCCTGTCGGTGAAATGTAAAATCTGTGGATACATCAGGTCTTCACTCAGTTTTTCAATCCCCCTGTGAATATATCCGCTGTGGACATCTATTTTCTTTACCACTTCACCATCCAGGGCTGTGCGAAAGTGCATCACACCATGTGTGGAAGGGTGCTGTGGACCAATGTTGATAATATAATCATCTTCATTAAAGATTCGTATAACCTCCTCATTAATGGTACCATCCGGCATTTCTCTGATTACAAAAGAAGTGTCAATAATATCGCGACTTTCAACCGAGACCGGATTTAATGCCGGATTTGGATCGTAATCTTTCCGAAGGGGGTAGCCCACCCAGTCCTGATTCAGAAAGAATTTCCGCATGTCGGGATTATTGATAAAACGGATTCCCAGTAACGCGTAAATTTCCCGCTCATTGAATTGAGCTGTGTCGTAAAAATCGGTAACAGTGTATAATAGAGGGTTCTCCCGGTTGTCAGTGCCTGTGATAACCATAATATCGACAGCCGGATTTACGGAGGATGACAAGATATATGATACCCGCAGAATTTCACCTTCATCGGTACCGATCATGTATTTCAAAAAATCGAATGGAAGATTTTTATAATGATACAGGGCATCAATAACCGGTCGAAATTGTTTAGGAGTAACCTTAATTCTCAATATATCTCCTTCTTCTATGTCTATGTCGGGAAATTGTTCTTTAATCAGTTTTTGTATCTGTTCCATAACTTTTGTTGCAATATTACCGGCTTGTTTTCTTTGATTTCCGGCCCTGTAAAAAATGTTCGGCTTTAATTTTTCGTTGTAACTGCATAAGTCCGTAAAACAAGGCTTCGGGACGAGGGGGACAGCCGGGTACGTACACGTCAACAGGGAAAATCTCATCCACTCCATTCACTACGTGGTACGAACCGACGAACGGACCGCCTGAAATGGCACATCCACCCATGGCGAGCACGTATTTCGGTTCAGCCATCTGGTCGTATACCCGTTTAAGCAGTGGAGCCATTTTGTGAACAATAGTGCCTGCTACCACCATCAGGTCGGCCTGTCGCGGACTGTTACGGGTTACTTCCATACCAAACCTTGCTATGTCATGGTGTGCTGCTGCTGCCGACATGAACTCTATGCCACAGCAACTCGTGGCAAATATCAGTGGCCATAAGGAGTTAGAACGGCCCCAGTTTATCATATCGTCAACCGTAGACAATACTACATTTACTCCGTTGGCATTTAATTCTTCAATATACTTTTCGAGGTATTCATTGTCATTAAATTCTTCCGTCGGAATACCTTTTATACGCGTTTTTTTTATTTCCACTGTAATACTCCTTTCCTCCAGGCATAAGCCAGTCCTAATGCTAAAATGATTAAAAAGAACAAAATACTTGTCAGACCCGGAAACCCTAATTCCCGGACGATAGTAGCCCAGGGGAAAAGGAAAATTGTTTCCACGTCGAACATAAGATAAAGAATAGCGTATAAATAATACCCAGCTTTAAATTGCATCCAGGAAGTGCCGTGAGTGGGAATCCCACATTCATAAGGTTCACCTTTCTGCAAATTGAAAGACTTGGGTGATAAAAGTATTGCCATTCCCAGGCCTGCTACTACGAGCGTTATTCCGGCTAAAAAAACCGTAAAAAAAAGAGAAAGATTGTTCATTTGGTTGTGTAGAAAATAAGAAGACGCAAAGGAAATGCTTTTTTTTATAAAAATGAATTTATTTAACATTAAATAGTTCGGCGCTTCCTGAATTGTTTAATTTGGTTAAATGAGACATCTTCTTATGAGTAAAGATATCTTAGCTACCGGTTTACATTTATAACTACATTTACTGCTTCATAATCTCAAATAGAATTATATTTTGTATTTTTGCAAACTTTTAGATTCAAATCTTCATGAGTGTGATAGAAAAAATACAATCAGCAGGAGGAAAAACAGCTTTCTCATTTGAGTTGTTGCCGCCTTTGAAAGGAAATGGTATCGAAACAGTGTATCGTACAATTGATACATTACGTGAATTTGATCCAAAGTATATCAATATTACGACCCACAGAAGCGAACTCGTTTTCAGAGAGAAGTCAGTGGGATTGTTCGAAAGGGTAGCAGAAAGACATCGTCCCGGAACGGTGGCCATTGCAGCGGCTATTCAGAATAAATATAAGATTCCGGTGGTTCCGCATATTATTTGTAGTGGTTTCACCAGGGAGGAAACCGAATATGCGCTGATAGATCTGCAGTTTTTGGGAATAACGGATCTTTTGTTGCTTAGAGGCGATAAAGGAAAACATGAAAAGGAGTTCAGCCCGACCGGTCACCGTTATGCGACAGAACTGCAGCAACAAGTCAATAAATTCAATCAGGGATTTTTTTTAGACGGTTCTCAGATGAAATCGAAAATCACACCGTTTTCTTATGGTATGGCTTGTTACCCGGAAAAGCATGAAGAGGCGCCCAATCTGGAATCGGATTTATATTATGCAAAGATGAAAGTTGATGCCGGCGCAGAATATCTGGTTACTCAAATGTTTTTTGATAATCAAAAGTATTTTGATTTTGTCGCCAAGTGCAAGGAAAACGGTATTCATGTGCCGGTTATTCCCGGAATCAAACCGATTACCCTGCAAAATCAAATGACTGTCTTGCCAAAGATATTTCACACGGATATTCCCGAAGCTTTTGCGACTGAATTGCGTAAATGTAAATCCGATGCGGAAGCTGTTGAGGTAGGAGTAGAATGGTGTATTCAGCAAGCCCGGGATTTGATTGCACACGGCGTTCCAAGTATTCATTTTTACAGTATGATGGCTACGCAAAGTGTTAAAAGAGTGGCACAAGCGGTATACTAATCAGTGATGAAATAAAAAAGAGCCGGGAGATAGAAATATATTGTCCAACTGAAACAAAAGTCGTATATTCGCAAAAAATTTTATCACGCCCGGGAAACATTTTCGTTAATTTTAAAAGTAGTGGTTATGGAAGAGAGAACAAGATACTCCGACGCCGAATTGGAGGAGTTTCGTCAGATTATAATCGAGAAACTCGAAAAGGCACAGAAGGATTATGAGATGTTGAAGAATGGTCTGACCAATCTTGACGGAAATGATGTGATGGATACTTCCCCTACATTCAAAGTATTGGAAGAGGGTGCAGCTACACTGTCGAAAGAAGAATCAGGTCGTTTGGCTCAACGTCAGATGAAATTTATTCAGCATTTGCAGGCTGCGTTGATTCGCATTGAAAATAAGACTTATGGCATTTGCCGTGAGACCGGCAAGCTGATTCCCAAAGAGCGTTTGCGCGCCGTACCGCATGCAACGCTGAGCATTGAGGCTAAAACACAACAGAAATAATCAAAATGATCACATAAGCATTTCGGCAAAAGGCTCAGGATAGTGACTTTTTGCCGATTTGTTGTTTAATAAGTAAGCATGTCAGTAACACAAAAATCCGTATTGTTGATTTTCCTTGTCCTGCTCATCGACCAGGTCAGCAAAATCTATATCAAGCTAAATTTTGTATTGGGAGAATCGGTTTATGTTTTCGACTGGTTCCGCATTTATTTTATTGAAAATAACGGGATGGCTTTTGGTATGGAAATCATAGGCAAGTTATTCCTCACCATTTTCAGGATTATCGCTGTGGGAGGTCTGGCGTATTTTATCCATTATTTAGTTAAAAAGCAGGCGCGTCAGGGATTTATTCTGGCCGTTGCATTGTTGCTTGCAGGCGCTGCAGGCAATATTCTCGATTCGGTATTTTATGGCGTGTTGTTTTCCGACAGTTATGGTCATCTGGCTACATTTCTACCTGAAGGAGGAGGTTACGCCCCGTTGTTTTACGGTAAAGTAGTGGACATGCTTTATTTCCCGATTATTAAAAACAGTGCAGGTGAAACCCTGTTTTTTAGTCCGGTCTTTAATGTTGCAGATTCAGCTATTACAGTGGCGGCGGGTATCATTCTGATATTCTTCCGTAAAGACCTGAATGAACACCTGGAATCAAAAAAAGAAAAGAAATCGAAGGAAGAAAATGCTTAGAAAAGCAATAAAATGGATGTTTTGCTGTGTAGTGTTGCTTCAATTTGCCTGTAGCAACCGACCCGACGACGTCCTCAGCAGGAGTGAGATGAAATCGTTTCTGACAGATCTTCATTTGTTGGAAGGTGTTTTTTCGTCGGATGTGACCATAAGTGAAGATGAAAAAATTCTTTACTATCACGCACTTTTTCAGAAACACGGTATTTCTAAGGCTCAGTTTGATTCTTCACTAGTTTATTACACCCGGAATCCTAAGGTGTTCGAACGTATTTATACCAGTGTTAATAAGAATCTCGAAGAATTGAGAACCGAGGTGGAGGCCGGGAAATACACCCCTGTTCTGCCGGACTCAATCAGGCTTAAACCGTTGGAAATCAATGTTTGGAACCAGGCTGTTGCTTTTAGTTATCCGGATGACTCAACAAAAAATCAATCCAGCTTTAGCTTGGCAAACAGCGGTCTCCTGACGAAAGATATATACAACTTTTCATTCAGGATGCGGGCTTTACCGCACGATTCTGTAAAGAGTGGATACACAACATTCCGGATTCATTATGCCGATGGAAATGTGGACAGCTTGTGGCATGAAGTGAAAAACGACAGCGTTTTGCGCAGGTACAAGTTCCGGTTTAAGGCTGCCAGAAACATCAAAATCGATTCTCTTTCAGGAGTATTTTATGCTAACCCAATACGACAGGATACCATTGGTATTCAAGTCGACAGTATTTTGTTATTCAGGAAATACATACCTGCGTTGCAGGATAGTTTGCGTATGAAGTTGGATACCATACCGCTTATCAATCAAACAGTCGATTCAACAAAAGCGGGAGACAGTATTCCTTCGATAAAATCTGTGTCAACAATTAAAAAGGATGCATTGAAGAAAAGGATTTAATTATTCCCGTTTTAATATCCCCTTAAATTTGCAGATTTCACCGTTTTCGCTTACCCCTTCCAGCTCAACCTGATAGTCATTGGGTTTGTCTGCGGTGTAAAACTTCAGCCGGATGTTACCGTTTTCATCTGTTTCTGCATTCGGGGTCCAATATATGGTCGTACGTAAATCCGGTTTTGACTGATTTCTGATGCTGTCAACATCATATTTAGGTACATAAAACTCAACTGGTTGTTGATATCCGAGAGGAGCATACCGAACCAGACTGGGTGGTGTAATGCTCTGTAGTAGCGCGCCTTGTTTAAGTGTGATTGCAATTACGCCGTTTCCTCCTCTTGATCCGAACAGAGAGGCGGAGGCCCCTTTGAACAACGAAATCTCTTCAATATCAGATGCATTCAGGAACTGTAAATCTTCTATTTCTTCGGTTTCGATTCCATCAATCAAAAATAGCGGGTTGCCGGAAGAACCTCTTATTGAAACAACATCGCCGGACACCTGAACTCCCGGGAAGGATCTGATGACATCCAATACCGATTGATTCCCGTATGATTCTAATTTTTTTGAATCTATTGAATTGTCAGCAGATCCCGAATAATAATATTCGTTTTCTGTTCTTTTTATCTCACCTTTAACAGTAAACTCGTCCAGATTAATCACCAACATGCCGCCTTCATTGTAATACCTTTCTTTTGACAGGTTAAGATAATCGTCCTGAACAACAGTTTTGTCATCTTGATTAAATGGGATGGCAGATTTGTAGCCGGGAAAGATGTCCTTGTCGGGAATTAATTCTACATCAATAATATTGCTGCGTGATTTTGCTTTCAGGATAATTTGTGTACTATCGGGGAACTGAATACCATCAACTATAAACAGACCCGCACTGTCGGTTTTCGCTGTGCTTATCTGATTTTTGAAGTTACTGAAGAAAATAACTTCTGAGTTTTTGGCAGGTTTGTTAAACAAGTTCAGGACTCTCCCAGAAATAGCCTGCCCAACTTCCAGATAATAGTCTGTTTTTGGATAAATACCTTTGATGATTTCTCCCGTATTAAAACGTCTCCAACCTTGTGTGAGCATCAGCAAATCAGTTTTTTCCAGTGTTTGCCATGAATTATCCCTGAAATACTGCTGCGGTTCTTCAATGTATCCTTTAAGATCCGAGCTCAATAACAGATAACTCAGAATATCATTGTTGATGCTGTCATTTTTAACCAGTAAATTATCGGTTACACTCACAGAAAAGCTCCCTTTAGCCGGAATGGTATCCTGATCAAGCAATTTAAAGTTAAGTTCAACCGGCTCTCTTTTACTGTACTTCGACTTATCGCTTTCCATCGTTATCACCGGGAAGTTATTGCTACGGATAAAACCGATTCTTTCACACCAGGTGTTTCCCGTTGAGTCGATGATACTAAATGTGTTAATTCCCGAAGGGAGCATATTCTCCGAAATAAATCCTTCTGTTTCAGTTAGCGGAGTAAACAGATAAACCATTCCCCGTGTGTGAACCTGCATGAATAAGCTTTTAATATCAAGATGGCTTTGGTTCAATATCTGAAAATACACTTTTCCTCTGACTGTTTTTAGCTTCATGCTGATTCCGGTAGCGGAAGTTGCCGGTAAATCAATTTTTTTTTGCAGACCGTTCTCTGTTTGCACAACAGCATAATAGTTTTCACCGGGATAGGTATGCATGATTATTTTCCCCATCCCTTTATTTAAGGTAATAAGTTCACAGATTTCCTGATGCTGTTGATTGAATATTTTACCGAAGATGTTGATAGACAGTCCGTTGGAGCCGATAGCTTTGAATGCAATGGTTTGGATCTGATTATCTAAGAATACACCACTTTCAGGAAAGAATTGCACATCAAAATCAGATTTCAGGTCCGGAACCTGAATTTTCCGGTTAAATGAAAGTCCGGGTTCATTCAGTGTAATTTCCAGCAATCTTTTTACATCTGAAATAGTGTCGGATTCTATTTGTAAATGTATTTCGCCTTGTTGGTTGGTTATCAGATTAGTCGTTTTTCTGTTTCTCCGGATGTAGTTTTGCTTGATTTCGATAGTTTTACCACTGAGTGGCATTGAGAAGGTGTTTTTAAAAGTAATAGTCAGAGGTATTTTACCATTTTCAGGTGTTCCAAAATTTGTAGTGATGCGCACCCTGTCATCAATCATGTTTCCGATGTTAATTTTTTTATGAAAAAAGAAATCCTCGGCGACGTTTTGCATCCAGTATGTGTAGGACCGGAGTATATACTCACCCGGAGCAATTTCCGGAGATAATGTGATTCTACCGGCAGCACCTGAGCCGTTCCGTTTGATTTTCACCCTTGTGATGACTGAATCAGATTTGTCGATCAGCTCGACATAGACAAATTGGCTGCGTGTGTCCGGTTTATGCGTAGTGGCATTGACAATGTGAGCCCTGAACCAAATGTCTTCACCGGCACTGTAATAAAATGGTTTGTCGGTATGTAAATATACCTTTTCCTGTGGAGCTTGTTTCCACATTCTCGAAAACCTGAGTGTCGTATTTAGGGCAAAATCCGGTGTCACTGCACAAGCAGATGCGCTCAGGAACAGAAGCAGTATTTCAGCAATCCCTGTGCGCAACAGCTTATTCATTTTGGGTAGATTTGTGTGGAGTGGATGAGATAAGGATTTAATTCCCTATCTCCGATAAGAACTTGATTCTAACCAATCTTACTTCAATTTCACTGAAGTCGTCCTCTCCCAGTTCCTTCAATGCAGGCAGAATTTTATCGGTTTCTGCAGTGTTGAAGTATTCGAATATTTCATCAACATGGTCGGGCTCCATGACTTCTTTCAGGAAGTAATCGATATTGATTTTTGTTCCGGAGTAAACAATGGCCTCAATTTCATCCAGCAATTCAAGCATGTCGAGTCCTTTCGATTCTGCGATGTCGTCTAATGCGATTTTACGGTCAATTGCCTGAATAATAGAAACCTTTAATTTGGATTTATTGGCGACTGTTCTTACCCTGAGATCCTCGGGACGGGTAATTTCATTTTCTTTGACATGTTCCTTGATTACTTTGAGGAACTCATCACCATATCTTTTGGCTTTACCTGCCCCCACACCCGGGATATTCTGGAGTTCGTCCATTGTAATCGGATATGTAGTAGCCATTGCTTCAAGAGAAGGATCCTGAAAAATCACAAATGGCGGCACTTCTAATTTTTTCGACATTTTCTTTCTCAGATCTTTCAGAATTGAGAAGAGCACATCATCAGCCGCGCAAGTTCCACCGACAGATTTCACTGCCGTTTCTTCTTCATCCTCATCAAATTCATTGTCCTTTACCACGGGGAATGCGCCCGGTTTTTTCATGTATGCTTTACCGGCAGGTGTTATTTTCAGCAAACCATAGTTTTCTATGTCTTTTGAGATATACCCGGCAATCATAGCTTGTCTGATAATCGCGTGCAGCAATTTTTCATCTTCATCGGACGCCGCCTCGAAGTTCTCCAGTTCATCATGCTGATATGATTTGATATCCGAGGTACTGTTCCCTTTCAGAATATCAACAATATGTTCAGCTTTGAATTTTTCCCTTACTGCAATAATTGTTTCTAAAATCAGGATTAAAAGTTCCTGCCCTTCAATTGTTTTCTTTGGTTTCATACAGTTATCACAACTACCGCAGTTATCGTGTTTGTATTCCTCTCCAAAATAATGGAGTAAGAGCTTTCTCCTACAAATGGATGATTCTGCGTATGCTTGCGTTTCTAATAATAATTGGTTTCCTATTTCCTGTTCGGCAACCGGTTTGCCTTGCATAAATTTCCTTAACTTATCAAGATCTTTGTATGCATAGAATGCAATACACTGACCTTCTCCTCCATCTCTGCCTCCGCGACCGGTTTCCTGGTAGTAACCCTCCAGGCTCTTGGGCATGTCGTAATGAATAACATAACGAACATCCGGTTTGTCGATTCCCATACCAAAAGCAATGGTAGCTACTATAACCTGCACTTTCTCCATCAGGAATTTATCCTGATTTTCGGTTCTGATAGCCGAATCCATGCCGGCGTGGTAGGGGAGGGCAGAGATGCCGTTTACCTTTAATGTCTCGGCAAGTTCCTCTACCTTTTTACGGCTCAGACAGTAAATAATTCCAGACTTATCCTTCTGAAGACGAATATATTTGATGATTTCCTTGTCAACATCTTTGTTTTTATTGCGAACTTCGTAATACAGGTTTTCCCGGTTAAAAGATGATTTAAATACCTTTGCGTCCAGCATGCCCAGGTTTTTCTGAATGTCGTGCTGTACTTTGGGGGTTGCCGTTGCAGTCAGTGCGATCAGAGGAGCAACACCTATTTCATTGATTATCGGACGTATCCTTCTGTACTCAGGCCGGAAATCATGCCCCCATTCCGAAATACAATGTGCTTCGTCGACCGCGTAAAATGAAATTGTTACCTGTTTCAGGAATTCAATATTTTCCTCTTTCGTAAGCGATTCTGGTGCGACATACAACAGCTTGGTTTTACCGGAAAGAATATCAGATTTTACAGCATCAATGGCCTGTCTTGTAAGAGATGAGTTCAGAAAATGAGCAACCCCGTCTTCTTCACTGAAATTGCGCATGGCATCAACCTGATTCTTCATGAGTGCAATCAGTGGCGATATGACAATGGCCGTCCCTTCCATCAATAATGAAGGAAGCTGGTAGCATAATGATTTTCCACCGCCGGTGGGCATCAGAACAAAAGTGTCGTTCTTATCCAGCACATTCTGAATGATGGCTTCCTGGTTTCCCTTAAAGGTGTCGAAACCAAAATGCTCTTTCAAATGGGTGGTTAATTCTGAATGAGTTATCATATCTAATACAATTCAAAACCGGATGGCGAAGTTAGTATTATTTCCCGAAGTATTTGCAAGATTATAAATCTTTTTTACTCCATTTTCTGTTTTTTTTAACCCTTTGTGTAAGATTAGGTAAGCAAATTTATAAACAGATTTTTAATATCCAAGTACTTTGCAAAAAAAAAACAGGTTAAATGCATTTTTTTTTGCAAATAACCTGTTTTTTTGTAATTATATCCCTGAAGATGATTATTTTTTGAATATTTAAGCAATTTTCAGCCTGTTGATATTCGCTTTCTCTATCTTTGTCCGTGCATAATCCAGATCTATCACCAGTTTGGTTTCATTTTTCGATGGCATTTCGTACATCTTATCCATGATGATGGTTTCGGTAATTGATCTTAATCCGCGGGCTCCCAGTTTAAATTCTATTGCTTTATCAACAACGTATTCCAGTACTTCTTCTTCGAAGACAAGTTCGATGTGATCCATTTTAAACAGCTTTACATATTGTTTGATGATGGAGTTCTTTGGTTCTGTGAGGATCTTTCGCAAAGCGTTACGGTCGAGAGGTTCCAGATAGGTCAGAATCGGCAAACGACCGATGATTTCAGGAATCAGTCCGAAGGATTTTAAATCCTGCGGGGCGATGTATTGCAACATGTTTTTCTTGTCGATGAAATCCGTTTCAAGTGTTGCGCTGTAGCCCACCACGCGGGTGTTAAGCCGGGCTGCAATTTTTTTCTCGATACCATCGAACGCACCACCACAGATAAACAAAATATTTTGGGTGTTGACCGGAATCATCTTCTGATCAGGATGTTTTCTGCCTCCCTGAGGCGGAACATTGACAACTGAGCCTTCCAGTAATTTGAGTAATCCCTGCTGTACCCCTTCTCCACTCACGTCGCGGGTGATACTTGGATTATCTCCCTTACGGGCGATTTTATCAATTTCGTCGATAAAAACAATACCTCTTTCAGCTGCTTTTACGTCATAATCAGCCACTTGTAGCAATCTGGTCAGGATGCTTTCGATATCTTCACCCACATATCCGGCTTCAGTAAGCACTGTGGCGTCGACAATGGTAAAAGGCACATGCAGCTTTTTAGCAATAGTTCTGGCAAGCAGGGTTTTTCCTGTGCCGGTGGAACCCACCATGATGATGTTTGATTTTTCGATCTCCACATCGTCATTCGATTTTTCCTGCATGAGGCGTTTATAATGGTTGTAGACAGCTACCGAGAGAAACTTCTTAGCTTCATCCTGTCCGATTACATATTGATCGAGATATTTTTTTATTTCCACAGGTTTGGGGATATCCTCTTTCTGTAAGTGCGGTAACTTGGACTTGCTTTCGGTATTTTCCTTTACTATTTCAGCGGCCTGTATGGCACATTCGTTACAGATTTGCGTGTTGTCCTGGCCCATGATGAAAAAATCCACCTGAGATTCGGTTCGTCCGCAGAAAGAGCATCGCCTGAGTTGTTTCGCCATTATTTAACCTTCTTGTCGTTAATTAAAACCCTGTCGATCATACCATACTCAAGGGCTTCCTGAGAAGTCATCCAATAATCCCGATCCGAATCTTTTTCAATTCTTTCAAAAGGATTTCCCGAATGATCGGCAATGATACCATAAAGTTCTTTTTTCAGTTTCTGGATTTCGCGGGCAGTAATTTCAATATCAGAAGCCTGTCCCTGAGCTCCACCCATGGGCTGATGAATCATTACGCGGGAATGTCTCAACGCAGAACGTTTGTTTTTTGTTCCGGCAACCAGTAACACGGCGGCCATAGAAGCAGCCATGCCGGTACAAATCGTTGCTACATCTGAGCCGATAAACTGCATCGTGTCATAAATTCCAAGTCCGGCGTAAACCGAACCACCGGGAGAGTTCAGGTAAATCGAGATGTCTTTTCCCGGATCAGAAGAATCCAGGAACAGCAACTGCGCCTGAATTACGTTGGCGGTGTAGTCGTCGATTTGTGTTCCCAAAAAGATGATGCGATCCATCATCAAGCGTGAAAACACATCCATCTGGGTTACATTCAGTTGTCTTTCTTCCAGAATAGAAGGAGAAATATAACTGCTGGTGATACCTATGTATTTTTCTAAAGCCAACCCATTCATCCCGAGATGTTTGGTGGCGTATTTGTGAAATTCGTTTTGATTCATAATTATCTAATTAAAAAATTAAACCACAAAAGGCACAAAAGATTTTATGTGAGAAAACACAAAAGTAAGCATTTTTGTTGATATCTGATGTTGATATCAATATTAGCTTTTGTGATCCCTTTTGATAAACTTTTGTGCCTTTTGTGGTTCTAAATGGATGTTTTATTCAAACATCTTATTAAATTCCTCTATCGAAACCTCTTTAGTATCAACTTTAACTGCATTTTTAATGATGTCGAGTACCTTATTTTCAGCAACTTTGTCGATGATGTTCTTGAGTGTTTCTTCTTTTTTGAGCATATCTTTCACATAGTTGTCGAGGATGGCATCGTCCATACCAATCATACCATACTGGGCAAACTGGGAACGGGCAATTTTACGACCGAAGTCTTCCACGTCATCCTTCTCAACTTTGATATCGTTTGATTTAGCAATTTTATCTTTAATTAACTGCCATTTAAGGTCAGCAATCATTTTCGGATAATCGGTTTCCAGCGTTTCTGCTGTCAGATTTTTATTGGTAGCCATCAGCCAGCGTTTCAGGAAAGTATCCGGGAAAGCGAGATCATCATATTTTTTTACCAATACCTCACGGGCATCGATACCGAATTTATATTCGCTGTCCTGAGCTAGTGTTTCCTGAATATTGGCCTTGATTTTTTCGGTAAATTCTTCTGCTGACTTTACAACGCCTTCACCATAAACTTTGTCGAACAAATCCTGATCGATTTCCGCTTCGTGGTAACGGGTGATGCTTTCGATGATAAACTGAAAATCAGCAGTCACCTCAGCAACCTCTTCTTTTGAAATTTTCAATAGCGAAGAAATTTCAGCTTCGTTTTCGAAAGCTGTTTTCGGGTTGAAAGTAATTGTATCGCCCACTTTAGCGCCGGCAAACAAAGCCTTGCTGGCTTCATCCTTCATGTAGGCAGGAGTTAAAACTGCATCCTGTACCTGAATACCACTTTCTTTTACCTTGCCTTCGGTTAATTCCGTCAGAACGCCTTTTACCATGTCTTTTTCCTCAACCGACTCTTCCTGCACATATTTGCCATAGCGACCGGTGTAAGATTTGATCTGGTTATTAATCATTTCTTCGCTCGGTGTAATCTGATAGTATTTTACTTTATCCTTTTTGTTCAGTTCAACTTCAAATTCAGGTGCCAATCCAAGGTCGAATACGAACTCGAAGTCTTCCTGTGTGCTGAAGTCAATGTCTTTCTGCTCAGTTTCATTCGGAAGGGGTTCGCCCAATAAATTAATGCTGTTATCCTGAATATATTTGTACAGTTCGTCCGACAGAATTTTGTTAATCTCTTCTGCCAGAATTGATTTTCCGTACATTTTTTTCAATAATCCGAGTGGAACCATGCCCGGACGGAAACCCGGGATATTTGCTTTTTTGCGATAATCACGCAATGTTTTTTCAACTTTCTCTGAGTAATCTGCTTTCTCAATGCTGATGGTAATGGTTGCATTCGAGCTGTCGATGTCTTTTCTGACGATGTTCATTGTTATTATTTATGCGATTTGTTTTTTATTTTCTGTCATTGCGAGGAGCAAAGCGACGAAGCAATCTCCTCAACATTTTCACATGGCTGTTTTTTCCGTTTATTTAACGGCCTGCAAAGATACAAATTTTTTACAAATTATTTTTTCGACATTCTTTTTCTGTCGTTCTCGTCTAACAATATCTTCCTGAGCCTGATGCTCGAAGGTGTTATTTCCACATATTCATCTTCCTTGATATACTCCAGAGCTTCTTCGAGGCTGAAAATAATCGGTGGGGCCAGCTTGGCTTTGTCGTCGGCGCCCGAAGCGCGCATGTTGGTGAGTTTTTTCGATTTGGTTACGTTCACCACCATATCACCTTCCTTCGAACTTTCACCTACTACCTGGCCAGCATAGATATTATCCTGCGGATGGATGAAAAATTTACCGCGTTCCTGCAGTTTGTCGAGTGCATAAGCGTATGCAGTACCGCTTTCCATCGCGATGATGGAGCCGTTAATTCTTTTCTCTATATCTCCTTTATAGGGTTGATATTCAACAAAACGGTGCGACATGATGGCTTCGCCTGCGGAAGCAGTCAGTACGTTGTTTCTTAATCCGATGATGCCACGGGAAGGAATGTAAAACTCCAGCTGTACACGGTCGTTTTTGATTTCCATGCTGATCATTTCACCTTTTCTCATGGCTACCATTTCGATGATTTTACCGGAGCTTTCTTCGGGCAGGTTGATGGAAAGCTGTTCGACCGGTTCGCATTTAACCCCATTAATTTCTTTGAAGATAACTTGTGGCTGACCTACCTGCAATTCATAGCCTTCGCGGCGCATGGTTTCGATGAGAATTGATAAATGTAACACTCCACGTCCATATACAGTCCATACATCGGCATTCAGGTTTTTTTCAACGCGCAATGCCAGGTTTTTATCGAGTTCTTTTATCAACCGGTCGTGGATGTGCCGGGAAGTAACGAGCTTTCCTTCCTTTCCGAAGAAAGGAGAGTCGTTGATGGTAAACACCATGCTCATCGTAGGTTCGTCAATTGCGATAGGTTTCAGCGGTTCCGGATTTTGGATGTCGCAGATTGAATCCCCGATTTCAAAACCATCGATACCAACCAGTGCACAGATGTCTCCCGATTTAACCTCGGTAGTTTTCGTACGGCCAAGACCGGTGAAAGTATGCAGTTCTTTAATTCTTGATTTGATGACTGATCCGTCACGTTTCACCAGGCTTACATCCATGTTTTCACGGAGTATGCCGCGATGAATACGTCCCACAGCGATACGTCCCACGTAATTGGAATAATCCAGCGACGTAATCAGCATCTGTGGTGTTCCTTCTATGAATTCAGGAGCAGGAATGTATTTGATGATAGCGTCGAGCAAGGGTTGAATGCTGCCGGAAGGGGTTTTCCAATCTTCCGCCATCCAGTTATTCTTGGCTGAGCCGTAAATGGTATGAAAGTTTAATTGTTCTTCAGTGGCATCCAGGTGGTACATGAGGTCGAAAACCATTTCATGCACTTCATCGGGGCGACAGTTCGGTTTGTCAACCTTATTTACGACCACGATGGGTGTGAGTCCTATTTGCAACGCTTTTTGAAGTACGAACCGGGTTTGCGGCATCGGACCTTCGAAAGCATCCACCAGCAACAATACGCCATCGGCCATGTTCAGCACCCGTTCTACTTCCCCGCCAAAATCGGCGTGACCCGGGGTGTCGATGATATTTATTTTATAGCCCAGATAATCGATCGAAACGTTCTTCGCAAGGATGGTAATACCCCTCTCACGTTCCAAATCGTTGTTATCCATAATCAATTCGCCTGTCGTTTGATTATCGCGGAACAGGTTGCCGGCCAGCAGCATTTTATCTACCAGGGTAGTTTTTCCGTGGTCAACGTGAGCAATGATGGCGATATTTCTGATTTTCTGCATGTAACACATTCTTTTTTGAGGGCGCAAAGATAGTGAAAAAAGCGGAAAACTGAAAGCGGAAAGCGGAAAATGAATTTCGCACAACCAATCGGCTTTTCGTTTTCCGTTTTCCGCTTTCAGTTATAGACTTAGTTTCTCTCTCAACAGCTTATACCCCGCCTGGCTGACCTTTATTTTATCGCCGTTTTTCAGCATCAGTTGCTGACTTTGTTTTTCGTACAATTCGATACGGGAGATGGCTTCGACATTGACGATGCAGGAACGGTGCACGCGGATAAACTGATTTTCAGGGAGGTGTGTTTCGAAATATTTCATCGTTTGTTCTTTCAGAAATTTACCTTTTTCAGTGACCACCTGCACATAATCTCCGTCAGCAATCAGACAGATAACCTCAGCAATCGGGACGACATGTATTTTAGTGCCCGATTTAACAGCAATCCTTTCGATTAGCGGTGTGTTGTTTGGTTCAGTCCGGTTGTTTTCGGGTTCTTCGTTACTGTCATTTTTTTCTTCATCGTTTTTGTCCTGTTCTTTTTCATATTTCAGGCAAAGCAGCAGGATCAGCAGGTAAGCCAGTACAGATGAAAAGAAACGTACCGGAATCAGGGCATAAAAAATAGTGCGATAATCTTCTTTAAAAAACAGAAACTCTATAAAATATCCAATGCCGATGGTAAGTCCGAGCGTGACAACTCCGAGCGCGACATAATTTACGACCCTGACGGGAAGTTGCAGCACATTCATATTCCCGAACCGGATTACATTCAGCAAGGGAACTGCGATAACAAAGTACAAGATGCAGTAAATGAATGTGTCTAATAAGAGGATAAAGAAAGGCAAGGGTGTGACAAGTGTATGGAGTGACAAAGTCTGCAATACAGCAAACCCTGCCAGACCAAAGAGAATAAGCCTTAATTTATTTTTGATGACGTCTAATAACATCTGTTGATGGATTAGTTATAAAAAGAAAAGGTTAACCAACGATTTCTCCACCACCGAATATGCAGGATCCTTTCACAATCAGCCTGCGCGTTTTGTCTACCGGCTCAATGATTCTGCGTTTGTCATCAAAACCTCCGAAGATGGCATCTAACTGAGAAACAACTGTCCAGTCGCCCGGAATATATAGGGTAATTCCTCCGAAAAT
Organism: Paludibacter sp.; assembly: GCA_029973975.1. Lineage (GTDB taxonomy): Bacteria > Bacteroidota > Bacteroidia > Bacteroidales > Paludibacteraceae > Paludibacter. The sequence continues at coordinate 18,841 of JARKQF010000216.1, read as the reverse complement.
CGCATTGACCTCCAGGTAAGTATCGCCTTCCGGCAGTGTAGTCCGGCGCAGGTCAAGTGTTGCTCCCCCGAAAATCGCGTTCATTTCTCCACCCTTAAACACTTCGTCTAATATGATATGCTCTCCGCTTCCAAAAATAGTGTTTTTTTCGAAACCGGATGATAAGTTACCAGTAGATTTTTGATGATAGTGATGCGTTTTGTTTTTCCAGTAATCGGACCAGTCTTTTTTCGGAGCCAGAAAACGAAAGGTAATGAGAATCAGACCGGCGCAAATCAGCAGCAATGGCCAGTAGACAGCGGCAAAATTATCTCCGATGCCCGGGAATGTTTCGGGAAAAGCTCTGAATATTTTCGGCATAAGGAAAAATGCCCCTACGATAACCCAAACAGTTCCCCATGCAAACTGATGCTTTTTCCGGAAGTGGCACAATCCAATCAGGATAACGACAGATGGCCAGGAGAAAATGATACTTTTATAAGCTTGCGGAATGAACCCAAAATTGATTCCGAGTAATACGGCTCCTATCAATATTAATAGTACCCCGAAACCCAATCCGCGAAAACGATGCGGATAACCTGTGTTGTTTGTTAATGTTTCCATTCTTATCGATTTTAATTTTTTGTGACAAAGGTATGGTCTTAGGCAATTTTATCCAAGAAATAATCGACGAATAAAGGATTTTCCCTGATGAATAATATAATTTAATTCACAAGCAATGCAATCTCAAAAAAATAATTAATTTTGTGACTCTAAGGCCTTATAAATACATTTAATATTATAAAAAATGAAAACGCATACACTCGCTGTACTTGTCCTGATAAGTTTGTTAACTTTAATATCCTGTGAAAATGAAGACATAAACCTTCCTGATTCACATACGATAAATGCAGTTGTTGAAAATGGAAGCAGATATAATACTTTTGTTTCGCACGTAAAAGCCGTAATAGATTATGGTGATGTTGAGTTTGATGTGTTTATGACAGAGTATAAAAATGGGGGATTTAAACTAACCTTGCCAGCTGTCATCCCAGACAATATGTTGGTATCAGCAGATGAACTAAGTGAAGATTCAAAACCGTTTTTCAGGTTGATTAGTGATAAGAATGCAAAATTTACCGAAGTAAGATTTTTTGCATACAACAAACAGAATAATACAAGTCTTTATGAATTTCGTTGCATATCAGAGAGTAGTTCCTTTAAAAATTGCAGTTATGTATATGCCGACAGGGATTTCTCCATCAGAGGAAAACTGAAAGGCTATAATTCTATCGGAGCCAAAAATTATTTGGAATATGATGTTGATCTTAAGAAAGGCTGGAATGTGATGTATCTGTTGAGCAATCTTATAACAACCAAAAAGCCTGAAGATTTTACTTATAAATGGCAATATACGGGGGCGATGGCTCTGAATATTGTTGAATATGAACATTACAAATATACTGATTCGAATCAGAATACAATCTATCTAAGGTTTCAAGGTGACAAATATATTATTAGTTTTGATGGAGAATTGAAACAAATTGACTTTGATGCTTTTTACAACGAATATATAGGCAGGAGTTATTGGTCAAGTTCTGATTTGCAAAGTGCAGGTACATGGACTGTAGTTGGCAACGGAAATGAAATATATTTTTCCGGAATAATGTCTTCATATACTGCATTTATTACAGATGGAGGTGAAAAAATAAATTTTTCACATATTTATCATCATAGGCTCTCGGTTAGTAGTGCCGTATTATCAAAATATTGAATAAGGTTTGATTCAGATGATTTTGCTCAATGTGTCTTCATTGTGGGGATAACGATAATGTTTTGGCACTATGTGGCACCCATGAAGGGTGTCACATAGTGTTATCCGAATCATAGTACAAAATAAGCCCCGATTGAATAAGTCAGTATAACCGGTGTTTGTTCCATTGTGGCGGAAAAAGCCGGACCACGGTCGAGTACGTATCCTAACCCGATTTGAGCCGTAAACCATTTTTTACCCCGAAATACGTAGCTTGGACCTACCAAACTTTGGGCGAAACCCTCTCCTAATCCCTGATGCCAATATGACAATGAAAGAAAAGAACTTCGAATACCGGGTTTAAGATGGTAATTCAACCCAACGCTATAGCTGACCCAACCGGCGCCCAGTTGAAGTCCCACGCGATTGGATAACAAGGCTTCAAAATCGGCCCCAACTAAACCACCACCACCGTTTAAAATCCCGACACTCAGGCTTGCCCGCCCTTCATTGCTTGACTCATTCATTTGTTGTGGCTGTTGTGTTTGAGCATTGATTGTCATGTAAACCACTGACACGAAGATTACGATAAGTGTTCGTTTCATAAAATACTTTTTTAAAGATTAACGAGATTTTGATTATTTAATAAACTATTTGTCGTTTCCCAATATGGAATGTCCTAAAATAATAATTGAGAGAACTAAGTTTCTGTCTGTACAAACATCTTTCGGATCATTCTTTAAAGAATGTGATTTTTTTGATATTTGTGCAATCCTTCTGTGTATAAAAAACGATACACTGCAATATTATGCATAATTATTTGTATGTTTTACAATAAGATTTTAATAAAATTGTTGCGAAAGGTAAATGTGAACAAGTAATTAATATTAATTGTCTGATTGTTAGCTTGTAACTTAAATCAGTTTTTAATAAATAAAATCAATTATTAACAAATATTAGTTTTATGGGAATGCGTTTTAGGTTTTTTTAATGGGTATGCACTCGTGAAACTAACTGACAATTTCACTATTCACTATTAGTTATTCGCTATTCGCTCTCCGTCTTCCGTTTTCACTTCTCCGCTCCTGAAGCTTTCGCTAATTACGATTGCAGTAAGTTTTCCCCCTCCCTTTTGCATATTCCGAAAAAAGTTTTACCTTTGCAGTCCGATTTTTTGCCCAATCTCTGACAGCTAAGTGAGAACTGTGAATATTGCGTGAAAGATTTAATATCAAAATTAAGAATAATGGATTTAATTAAAGTTGCTGAACAGGCGTTTTTGGTTGAAAACAATCACCCGTCATTCAAAGCAGGTGATACTGTTACTGTTGCTTATCGAATCAAAGAAGGTAACAAAGAGCGTATTCAGGAGTTCCGTGGAGATGTAATCAAAGTCTCAGGACATCAGGGGAACAAACGCTTTACAGTTCGTAAAATGTCAGGAAACATTGGTGTTGAGCGTATCTTCCCGATGGATTCTCCTTTCATTGACAAAATCACTGTGAACAAATTCGGTAAAGTACGTCGTGCTAAACTGTACTATTTACGTGCACTTACCGGTAAAAAAGCCAGAATTAAAGAAAGACGCGTGTAATTTTATCCGCGATCAGGAAAACAAGAGAGAGAAATTTGGAAATCCGGATTTCTCTCTCTTTGTTTTTAAACATCCTGCCGAAAACTGACGAAAAATAAATGCAAAAACAGTATATTTGCATTCTTAAGTAATACTTACATACAATAACCTACAAATTCAGAAACAATGAATATTTTTCAGGATACCGGAAAATATGTTTTACTCATGAAGCGGGTGATGGTCTTTCCCGACCGGTGGCGTATGTTTTTCCGGCAACTTCCGAAAGAACTGGAAAAGCTGGGATTGCAATCCTTGCCCATCGTGATTATTATTTCAGTATTTATCGGAGCTATCATGACGATACAAACGAAACTGAATACGGAAAACCCCATGTTGCCCACTTACAGTACGGGTCTGGTGACACGCGATACCCTGTTACTCGAATTTTCATCGACCATCCTGTGTTTGATTCTCGCGGGCAAAATCGGGTCGAATATCGCCTCGGAAATAGGTACTATGCGTATTACCGAGCAGATTGACGCGCTGGAAATTATGGGCGTTAATTCGGCAAATTACCTCATCCTGCCTAAAATCGTGGCTTTCGTCTTCATGATGCCTTTCCTGGTAATTTTCAGTATGGGTATCGGACTCGTCGGTGGTTATTTGGTAGGAGTGTTCAGTGATATAATAACGACGGCGGATTATCTGCTCGGGATACAATACGCATTTATCCCCTATTACGTGTTTTATTCATTAGTCAAGTCGCTGGTATTCGCGTTTTTAATTGCATCGGTTGCTGCGTATTACGGTTATTATGCGTACGGAGGGGCGCTCGATGTGGGTAAAGCCAGTACCAATGCAGTGGTTAACAGCAGTATCCTGATTTTGTTTTTCAATTTGTTGATTACAAACGTCATGTTGAATTAATTTTCGTGTTTGCGGTAGAGACGCAATTCATTGCGTCTTTAAGTTAACAACAGATATTTTTACACATAACAATGATAACAGTAACAAACGTAGATAAAACCTTCGGCGACAATCACGTGTTGAAAAATGTTTCGGCGGTGTTCGAAGCCGGAAAAACCAACATGATCATCGGGGCAAGTGGTTCCGGGAAAACGGTGCTGATGAAAAGTATCATCGGGCTGCACCGGATCGACAAGGGACGGATTGAATACGATGGTCGTAATTTGCCGGATATGCGCATGAGTGATATTCGTCACCTGCGCCGGGAGGTGGGTATGCTTTTCCAGGGTTCCGCTTTGTTCGATTCCCTGAGTGTGCTCGAAAATGTGATGTATCCGCTGGAAATGTTTTCTAAAACCACAAAAGAGGAAATGAGGGAGAGGGCGGTTACCTGTCTGCGCCGGGTGAATCTGCCGGAGCATTCCTATCAGTTGGCTCCTTCCGAAATCAGTGGTGGTATGCAGAAAAGGGTGGCCATCGCGCGTGCGATCGCCCTGCAACCGAAATACCTTTTTTGTGATGAGCCAAATTCCGGCCTGGATCCTAAAACGTCGTTGATTATCGATCAGTTGATCAGTGAAATCACGCGGGAATTTAATATTACTACTATCATCAATTCCCACGATATGAATTCCGTGATGGAAATCGGTGAACATATTATCTTTATAAATAAAGGAGAAAAAGCCTGGGAAGGGAACAAAAATGATATTTTTCATGTTGATAATGAAGAGTTGAATAATTTCGTGTTTGCTTCTAACCTTTATAAGATGGTGAAAAAGGCGAACTTATAATAGTGGTTAGTAGCTAATAGCGAATAACTAATAGCGGCGTCTGGCGACTGGTGACCGAATAGTAAATTGTAAATTGTTTATATGTAACTTATATGCCTTATATGCCTTATATGGTTTAAAATATTCTTTTGTGTTTCCTTAGTTTCCTTTTGTGATTTAAAAACGAAATAAAAGATGAAGATAATTTCTTATAACGTAAACGGTATACGGGCGGCGCTCACGAAAGATTTCGCGGGATGGCTCAAAGAGGCTGATCCTGATGTGCTGTGCCTGCAGGAAACGAAAGCGCAGCCAGATCAGGTTGATACTATGTTGTTCGCTGAGATGGGTTATACGACCTATTTGCATTCAGCTGAAAAAAAAGGATACAGCGGAGTGGCCATCCTGACAAAAGTTGCTCCGGATAATGTAGTGATCGGTATGAACCATCCGCGGTATGATGCAGAAGGACGTGTGATCAGAGCCGACTTTGGCGATTTGTCGGTCATTAGTGTATATATTCCTTCCGGATCATCCGGCGATGAAAGACAGGCCTTCAAGATGGATTTTCTGGAGGCGTTTCTGCCTTTTATTACCGAACTGAGAACGACAAGACCCAACTTGGTTGTTTGCGGAGATTACAATATTTGTCACAAACCCATCGACATTAATCACCCTGAACGGCAAATCGGGGTTTCCGGTTTCTTACCGGAAGAACGTGAGTGGCTGGACCGGTACGAAGCAAGTGGAATGATTGATTCATTCCGGGTTTTTGATTCGAGTCCCGAAAAATACAGTTGGTGGAGCTACCGTGGAGGCGCCCGTTTCCGGAATGCCGGTTGGCGCATTGATTACCACTGGGTAAGCGAACCGTTGCGAAACCGGCTGACAAATGCGGAAATTTTAGTGGATGCAGTGCATTCCGATCATTGTCCGGTTACCGTTGAATTGAGCAGGTAAATCAGCTGATAAGATTTAAAAAATATAAATATTCGGAGAAAGGGATGATTAACAGGTATTTTGTTATTACTTTTGCCTTTCAAAATTTCAAATATAATATGAAGAATTACTTTTACAGGTTTCTGATATTCATTGTAGCCATTAGTGTGCTTAGTTCCTGTTTGTGGGATAAAGATAAGGATGAAATTAAGTTTTCTGATAATCCGTATTTTGTATCGCTGAAGTTTTCTAAAAATGATAGTATTCCCGGTTTGGAGAGTGCCGCTTTTTCATTGATTTATGATTCTGTCCTGCGTGATTCCGTAATTGTCAATCTGGATTCTTTGGCTTATCAGATACGTATAGACAGCGTATTCCCTACATTCTCCTTTAAGAGTTCCTCTTATGCGTATCTTATTATGAAAGATACACTTAATACTGGTTTGGATACAATGCTTCTGACAGGAAAAGATACCGTTGATTTTACCCGGGTTTTGAGGGTAGTGAATATAGCACAAAACGGAACCGACTCCTGCTCATACCGGATTAAGGTAAATGTTCATCAGATTCAACCTGAATTGTATGTGTGGCAAAAGAAAGTCAATCAGATTTATACGCATGGTATGAATGCTCAGAAGGGTGTGTTCTTCAATGGAAAGTATTTGTTTTATGTGAATGCCGATCTCACGAACTACCTGTATACATCGGATAATGGTGTAAATTGGGTTTATACTGCTGTTACAGGTTTGCCCGCGAATGGTAAACTTCAGTCAATAACAGCTTTCAACAACAAATTATATCTGACTGGTGAAGACGGATTGCTTTATAGCTCTGCAGATGGTCAGAACTGGAGCGGATTAAATCCGGGTGTTACCGGGTACACGATTAAAAATCTGTTTTTTGTATTAGATAATAATTTGTGGAGCTTATTCAGGCAGGATGCAAATTCGAAATATTATTTTGCAACTTCTCAGGATGGATCTGCATGGCTAATGGGCGATACGATTCCGTCTGATTTTCCGGTTGTCGATTATGCAGCTTTGGCTTTCAGCACAAGAACCAATAAATCCAAAGCCCTGGTGATTGGCGGAAATACATTGAACGGGAAGCTGCTTTCAACAAAATGGAGTGTAGAGAAGGGAATAAGCAACAACTATAAGTGGGTCGAGTTCTCCAAAGATAAATTAGACTTAACCGCTCTCTCGGGAGTGTCGTTGATTTATTATGATAATAAGTTGTTGTTGTTCGGAGGGATGGATAAGAACGGAAATGTAGTTGATAAAGGGTATAAGGAGTCTATTGACGAAGGATTAACATGGAGAAACACAGACAGTGTATTCAATGTTATAGTTGATTCGGAGCAATCAATAACGTATCAGCCAAGGAGTTATCAGTCTGTTATTCATAATACGACCAATCATAATATTTATTTGCTGGGAGGACGAAACAGTACTAATGTATTCTCCGATGTGTGGGTTGGCAGGTTAAACCGGATGACTTTTATCAGAAAATAAATTAATGTTATATAAGGGCGTCCATATCAATAAGGCTGTTCGTTTCCGGCGTTGGACACGAAAAACCTATGCTGTATTTGCCAGTCTGGGAAAAACAATCTCTATCGGTAATCTGAAAATCGGGATGGCGGGACAAACCTTGTTCCGTGGTTTCGAAAGATTGGACAGGGTATTTACAGAGCAATCCGGGGATGATGTGTCTGATTCGGAATACGAACCGGATAGATTAACGACAGATTTTTTATTGGCAACAGGAATTATTTCAGTTCCTGCTTCACAATATGCTGAAGCGGCGGATTTGATGTATATATATTTTATTAACCAAACGGTTAGAGCAGTTTAGGCTGTTTTAACCGTTTTTTATTTTATAAAATTTAAACGTATGAACAAAAATGTTTTAATTTTCTTGCTGTTTTTGGGGTTGACAAGTCAGATTTTTGGACTAGGGTTAAATGATTCCACTGTCATTGAATTAAATGAATTACAGGTAGATGCTACCCGTCAGCGGCAGTTCTCCGGAACAGGCAAAGTATTACAATCGCTTTCGGCTGTTGAAATCAGGCAGATGCCGGCACTGAGTATGGATGCATTCATGAAAACCATTCCGGGAGTAGATGTACGTCAACGGAGCACGGGAGGAACCCAGGCCGACATATCTATCCGGGGAGGTTCTTTTGATCAGGTACTCGTATTGCTCAACGGAGTGAATATCACGGATCAGCAAACCGGGCATCACAATCTCAATATTCCTGTAGAACTTTCTGAAATTGAAAGGATTGAGGTGTTACAGGGAAGTGCTGCGAGGAGATATGGCAGTCAGGCTTTCTCAGGCGCTATCAATATTGTTACCAATCCTCAGAGAAAAGGAACTGTTGAAGTGGGAGCTACAGCCGGTTCATTTGGCACTTATACCCAAAAGTTAACTTTGGGAGGCGCTAAAAAAGAATTGAGTCATTTTACTTCCGTATCCCATCAGTCAAGCAAAGGGTACATTCAAAACACAGATTATAATATTCTGAATTTATTTTCTCACACCCGTTTTACTCCTGATAATGCTGGTAAATTTGATTTGCAGGCAGGTTATCAGCAAAAGTCGTTCGGAGCAAACAGTTTTTATACGCAGGAATATCCGAATCAGTTTGAACATACCCGTACCCAATTTGCCTCGTTGGGTTGGGAGAAACAGATAAAGAAACTATATGTTGCAGCAGATGTCCAATATAGAAGACATTATGACCGGTTCGAGTTATTCCGTGATTTTCAAAATAAAAAACCATGGTATGCCGATCATAATTATCACCTGACTGATGTTGCCGGAGGTTCCCTGCATCTTGAATATACCGGCAAGTTCGGTAAAATTGATGCAGGTGTTTCTTCACGATATGATCATATTTACAGTACGGTGCTGGGAAGTGTAATTACGGATACATTAAAGCATCCGGTAAATCATTTTGAAAAAGGAATGAATAAGAAATTCAACAAAGAAGCCGACCGGGTGCTTAACACAGCATATCTCGATTACTCAAAAGGATTAGGCGCTTTTTATTTCTCAGCCGGGACGTCTTTTTCACATACCGGTAAATATGGTTTAAAACATCATTGGGGTGCAGATCTGAGTTATGTGCCAAACCAGCATTGGACGGTTTACACATCTATAAATACAGCGTCGAGATTACCAACTTTTACAGATTTGTATTATCAGAATGCAACCCACATTTCAAATTCTGAACTAAAGCCGGAAAGTTCGTTAACGTCAGAAGCAGGAGTAAAATACGGGTATGGTAAATTTAATTTACAGGCCGGAGGATTTTACCGGATGGGGCATAACATCATCGACTGGGTACGTTATTCGGATCAGGATAAATGGGAAAGCATGAATCTGACAGAACTGAACACTTCGGGATTGAATGTTTCAGCCGGATATCATTTTTCAAATTCATTTCTGAAGAATATCTACCTGGCATATTCGTTTATACACACCGATAAACAGGCAAATGGTTATGATTCAAAGTACGCACTTGATTACCTTAAACATCAGTTAATTTTTAGGTTGCACCATCAGTTACTGAAAAATGTGACTGTAAACTGGAATGTAGCTTATCATGACAGGGCCGGCAGTTACATCGATTTTGATACGAATGTGTTAACCGGTTACAGCCCCTATCTGCTTGCCGGTTGTCGTATTGCAAGAGAAAAATCCGGATTGATGATTTATATTGATGTCAATAACCTGTTGAATGAAAGTTATGTCGATTATGGCGGATTGATTCAGCCGGGGATATATGGAAATGCGGGTATCAGGTGGAAATTTTAATAAATATTATCCAAATGTTTTGCCAGTTGAAATATTCATTGTAATTTTGGTCTACCAAATATGCCTGATTGTCAGGCAAGCATATTTAAATAATGAATGAGTCAACATCATGGTAGAAGTTTTAAGTAAACGTAAACAATTAAGTGCAGTTACTCCTGCCGATCAGGTAATTTCTAAAATCAAGGAGTTGATTAAAACCGGTGTTCTGAAACCCGGGGACAGGCTTCCGGCTGAAAGAAAAATGGCATTGGATTTTGGTTTTGGCCGGACTCAAATCAGAGAAGCATTACATAAACTTGAGTTTTATGGTATCATCAAGACTCTTCCTCAAAGCGGTTCGGTTATTAATCAGCTTGATATTAATGCTTTGGATGGGTTGATTTCAGATGTGCTGGACTTGCAGGGTTATGATTTCTATTCTTTGGTTGAGACACGTATTGTGCTGGAAGTTAACTCTATACGCATGTGTGCTGAACGCCGTACCGAGGAAGATCTGGAGATGATAGAAAAGGCCCACCGGAATTTTCTAAGGTATTGGGATACTGAAGAACGCGTGACTTACGATTTCGCTTTTCACCGTGCTATTGCTGAGGCGAGTCATAATCCTGTTTTTAAGGCGCTTATGCTTATAATAACACCTGACATCATGAATATCTACAACAAGGAAAGAATCTGTGCCCCCAGTACCCAGGTTGTTGAAGAGCATGTACACATGGTAGAAGCCATCCGGGAACAAAACGTGGAAAAAGCAGTAGAACTCATGACGAAACACATGCAAGGTGTTTTGGAGTTTGCCAAGTCAAAATTAAATAGCTCAAAGAACTGATTTTAGGGTTACATAAATGAATAAAAAAGCTGCCGGCAGGCAGCTTTTTTTGTTTAATACCAACTTAAAATATGTTTAATAACATAAATCAGCATAAAACATGAAATTTATTTTGCAATTAAAAAAAGTATACATAATTTTGGTCGACCAAAAAATTGGTATACCAATATTGCGATTATTTATTTTTAAACATTAAAAAAGTAATTTCATGAAAAAAAACACAGACAAGCCACAATGGATCAGTAGATTGATGTTGGTGCTTGTAGTAATCTTTACAAGTTTGACCGTGTTGGAAGCTCAGGTTAAGGTAAGCGGGAAGGTTACCGATTCGAATAACGAGCCTCTGATTGGCGTAAACATTACCGTTAGTGGCACCAAAACGGGCACAATTACAGATTTCAACGGAGCGTATGTATTGGAAGTTCCGGATAGTAAATCCGTATTGGTGTTTTCGTACATCGGATACAAAACGGTATTGAAAGATGCAGGAACAACAGGAGTTGTCAATGTTACCCTGATTGAAGATGCGTTGCAGATTGAGGATGTAGTGGTGGTGGCTTACGGTACGCAGAAGAAATCGCATTTAACCGGTGCAATTGCATCGTTGAAGTCAGAGAGACTGGATGAGATTCCCGTTGCAAGGCTGGATCAGGCATTACAGGGGAAGCTTGCCGGAGTACAAGTTCTGAATACCAACCCTGAGGCCGGAGAGGCTCCGCAAATCAGGGTACGCGGTATGGGATCGATTAGTGCGGCCAGTGACCCTTTGGTTGTTGTCGATGGATTTCCTGTTCCGGAAGGTTTGTCTATGGTAAGCATGAATGATGTTGAATCGATAGAAGTGTTGAAAGATGCCGCATCTTCTGCTTTATACGGTTCCCGTGCTGCGGGTGGGGTAATTATGGTGACCACTAAGAGTGGAAGCATAAAAAAACCGAAGTATACCTTTAAGATGTATTCAGGGGTACGTACTGCTCTTAAATTACCGGAAATACATACTACAGAATCATACCTTGGAATGTTGTATAATGAAGCTGAAATGCGTAAACTTGATCCGGCTATTAATGGTGTTGCTGCCGAAACAATGGCTTTTAACCGGGCGACAGATCATGAGCGTGCCACTTTGTTGTTGCAGCGTTATTTTGTAGATCAACCAACTGATTGGTTGCAGGAAGGCTTGCGTACTTTTGGTTCGAATCAGAGTTATCAGCTCAGTGCATCAGGAGGTGACAAAAATATGCGTTATTATGTCTCCGGAAGTTATGCGGGAGAAGAAGGTATAATGAAAAACAGTACCTACGATAAATATAATTTCAGAGCAAAAGCTGATATCAAATTGTCGAATAAAGTTACGCTGGGTTTAAATCTGAGTCCGACTTTTACCCGACAGGAACGACCCGGAACCGACCTGACCGATTATATCCGTTTTCCATCCTGGATTCCCATCCGGCATAATGCTGCAACAGCTGCTTTGACCGGTAAGGTCGCCGGGGATTATGCACAGCCGGCTGACTTTAACGGAATCTCGATCAGTGGCGAGGGACTAAACGGTGAAATATGGCACCTGTCAGGCGTTAATCCATTCAGTTCAAGTAACAACAACCCAGTATCTATCCGTGAAAGAACCAGTATATTTACTGATCAATATAAATTGCAGGCAAGTACCTATCTGACGATTGATTTTACACCGAATTTGCAATTTAAAACTTCTAATGGTGTTTATTTTTCATATAGAGAATACAATAAAAAAGAACAAACATCAGCTAATAAACAGGGTAACCCAAATATGTTAACTCGTCAGTTGACGATGAACACGGAATTGCTCTCTGAAAATATGCTGACTTACAAGAATAACTGGGGTGGCCATGAATTGGAAGGATTGTTGGGATTTACTGCTCAGAAAAGCACGAACAAACTTAATACGATTATTGGAACTAAATTTCCTGATGAGAATATATTATCATTTAATATGGCCTCAGAGTTGGTATTAAACAGTCCCAGTATATCAGGAACTACTTCATATTACTATTCAGACGCATTGGCTTCTTTTATAGGCAGAGTGAATTATGCTTATTTAGGTAAATATCTTTTCTCTGTTAGTATGCGTGCCGATGGAAGTTCACTGTTTGCTGAAGGTCGTAAATGGGATTATTTCCCCGCGGGATCTTTGGGATGGAGACCATCAGAAGAAGAATTTATGAAAGATCTGGACTGGTTGTCGAATCTGAAAGTAAGGGTAAGTTATGGTATAACCGGTAATAATGACATACCGCAATATGCCTATATGAATCTCATCAGTACCAACAACTATGTTCTGGGTGTAGGTACGGGGTCTTTGGTACAAGGTATGGCCTCGACCGATCCGGCGCTTGGTAATCCGGATATTACCTGGGAGAAACTGGGAGAGTTAAACATTGGGTTGGATTTGGGTTTCTTCAACAGTAAAGTGAATTTATCGGTTGAACACTATAACTCAAATACCATTCAAATGTTACTGCAACAGCCGGCAATGTACATAACCGGTCACCAAACCTACTGGAACAACATCGGGTTGGTTAATAATAAAGGATGGGAGTTTGAGCTCACAACAACCAATATAACCCGCAGAAACTTCACATGGAAGACAACGGCTAACTTATCAACCAATAAAAACACTTTACTTAATTATGGTGATAAGGATAACGAAGACCATTTCGGAGAAAGGAACGAAGTGTATCGTTCTATCGTAGGTCAGCCAGCCATACAGTTTTACGGGTATAAAAGCGATGGTGTATGGACAAGCTATGAAGAGGTTGCAGCTGCGAAAGCGGTTACAGATGGAGAAGGCAATCCTTTTACATACACCCGTTATGCTCCGACGGTAGGTGGACTTAAAGTTAAAAATATCAATAATGACAACCGGATTGATGCTGAAGATCGTACGGTATTAGGCGATCCGTTCCCTGACTTTACCTGGGGTATTACCAATAACTTTACCTGGAAAAACTTTGATTTGAACTTTTTATTCCAGGGTGTTCAGGGGATTCAGGTGGTTAATGGAAATATCAACTACAATGAACAGTTAAGATACAATAAGGCGTACACAAACAACCGATATGTAAGTCCGATGTTCCCGGGTGACGGAAAAACCGTTTACTCTACTACAACTTCAGGAGGTGATCTGATGCTTACCGATTACGCGATTGAAGATGCATCCTATGCTTCACTCCGAGACTTTACATTGGGTTACAGATTACCTGAGTCTGTTGTTAAGAAAATTAAAATAAGTGATGTTCGGGCGTATTTCTCAGCACAGAATCTGATTTACATCATGGCATCCGGTTATCGGGGAATAAATCCTGAAGCACGCAGAACATCAGGTACTTATAATAGCCCGCTGATCGATGGTTACCAAAGAGGCGCTTTCCCTCTCAACAGAACATTTACCGTAGGTGTTGATATCGTATTTTAATTAGAACAGTAAATAAAATTGAAGTAAAATGAAAAAGATAGTATATATAATCGGCTTGTTCTCTGCCGTGACGTTTTTCACAGCTTGTGAAGATTTCCTGACAGAAAAGCCGGAGTCAGTACTTACCCAGGTCAACTTTTACACCACTCCGATTCGTATCAATCAGGGAGTATTAGGCACCTATGCCGGTTTGGCAAATACTTTACGTGATGAATGGATGTTTACGGAACTAAGGTCTGATAACACCTGTCAGGATAACACCGGCTCCAGTACTACGGCCCGTATCGATCAAACGGATGTCGCGCTGTTCAGAACATCTCCGAGCTTACCTATATTGCTGGATTATTGGTACAAGGTATTTCAGAATATCTCGAATGTAAATGCTGTATTGCCATCGGTTAAAGATAATACCTATATCACGATTGAAACGCAACGGGCGCAATATGAGGCTGAGTTGCTTTTCGTCAGGGCTTTGCATTATTATAACCTGGTGACTTTATTCGGCGATATGTTCAAGGTTACAACCGTGATTGGTCCGAATGAAGCGAAACGAATGCCCCGTTCTTCTGTAAATGAGATTTATGATGACATTATTATTCCTGATTTGATTAAAGCAGCTAACCAGGCGCCGCCAACCTATCCGAATGCTGAAAAGGGACGTGTGACGAAGTGGGCTGTCAAGGCTTTGCTGGCTAAAGTTTATATGATGCGCGGAGGTGCCGATAACATTGCCCTGGCAAAACCATTGCTCGAAGAGATCATGACATCATCTCCTCATGGGTTATTGACCGGTGCTAATGCGTTTGCAAATGTATTCAGTACTACAAATGAGTTGAACAACGAAATTATTTTTGCTGTCAGGTATAAAGGTGGTGCGCTGGGAGTCGGTTCTCCTTTCTGGAGTAATTTTGCTCCTTTAGGCTCCGGAAATCAGTTCCTGAAAATAGGGACTCCCATGGGCTATAATGCTCCTACATTTGAATTACGTTCGATATTCGACAATAGTTTCGGCGATACAAGAAAAGATGTCTCCTATCGTATATGGAACAGGTCTGCAAGTTCTCAGATTCCGTATATATTCAAATACAATGATCCGGCTATCTCACAAGCTTTTCAGGCAGAAAACGACTGGATTTTGTTACGATATGCCGATATAGTGTTGCTCTATGCTGAAGTGTTGGCGCAGGATGGAAATCATGCTGATGCACATACCTATGTAAACCAAATTCGTAACCGGGCAGGTGTACTTCCCGTGGGAGCATACGGTTCTAAAACGGAAGCGTTGGATGGTGTTTATGCCGAAAGAAGGCTGGAGCTGGCATTCGAAAATCAGCGGTGGTTCGATTTGTTGCGTATGAATAAATCATACAATGATCCGATGAAGGCAGTTAATATCATGAAAAAACATGTATTTGAAACAGACTGGGACCTGCTTTATTCTAAATATAACCCGATTCAACCGCCCGAAGAAAGATTCTTTATTCCTGCCCGTTTGATTTTGCCTATTCCACAGTCGGAGATAGACACCAACAATGAGATGAATATTGAACAGAATGAAGATTATTAATCAATGTAAGTGCATAAATTATAAACGTATGAAAACAAGAAGTTTTATTCAATATTTTCTGCTCCTGACTGTTGTTGTGTTGATGGGAGCTTGCTCGACCGATGAAGAAACGGTAATTGTACCAAAAACACTTGAACAATACAAACAGGAATTACAGGCGTTTGTGACGTCACAAATCACTTTCATCGATAATTGCGTGGTAGGTTATAACAAGGGTGATTTTCGGTCATCGACTAATTACGAACCTTATTCAACGGCCTATAAAGCTAAATTGCTTGCTGTCTTAACTACACTGGATAAACCCGATTTAGCTATTACAGATATTGTTAGTGCGTATAAATCTTTTGCTGATGAAGGGAAATTATATCAGGCAGAGATTTTTATTTCAGATCGTCGTCCCTTGCATGAACTTATTGTGGCATGTGAAGCCTTGAATACAGCAACACCCGACGGATCAGCTCCCGGTAATGTAAATCCTGCTGACAGAGCGCCTTTTGTGGATGCAATCACAGCGGCTAAAGCAAAAAGGTCGGCTTCTGCACTCGTTCAAAGGCAGGTACAGGAGGAAGTAGACAAATTAAATGCAGCGAAAACTGCTTTTGAAAATGCCATTATTAAATAAACCACGATAGATTTCTTAAACCTGACAAGTTTAGTTGCTTCGTAAATAAAATTAATGTTATGATTAACAAAGTAATATGCTTTATTCTTTTTTCCCTGTTTTCATTTCAGTTTTCTAATGCAAAAACAATCAGGGTTCAAAATATAAATGAGTTTGATCAGACAGTAAAAACACTAAGTGCCGGAGATTCGGTTGTGTTGGCAAATGGAATATGGAAAGATGTTCAGTTTAAGCTGAAAGGCACAGGTGCAAAGGATCAGTATATTTATATGGTAGCCGAAACTCCCGGGAAGGTGTTTATTGAAGGCAAATCCCGTTTACAGTTTTCCGGAGAGTACTTGTATATCTCGGGACTGGTTTTTCGGAATGGCAGTACCCCTAAGACTGCCGTGGTTGAGTTTCGTACAAGCTCCACCGATTACGCCTACAACAGCGTATTGTCAAATTGTGTGATTGATAACTTTAATCAACACAAAGACACTTCGGATCATTGGGTGAGTATTTACGGAAAAGAAAACCGAGTGGAGTATTGTTATTTCGGAGGAAAAGCCAACGAAGGAGTTACATTGGTCGTGTGGCCTAACGATTCAAACAGCATCAACAACAACCATTTGATTACCCGGAATTATTTTGGTCCGCGTCCACGACTTGGCTCTAACGGCGGTGAAACCATCCGTATCGGAACCAGTCATGTGTGCCATTTAAATTCAGGAACCATCATCGAAGGAAATTATTTCGAAAGATGTAACGGAGAGGTTGAGATTGTATCGAATAAATCAGGAGGGAATAAATTCCTGAACAACACCTTTTTCGAGTGCGAAGGCAGTTTGGTGCTCCGGCATGGCGATAATGCGGTGGTTGCCGGAAACTGGTTCATCGGGAACGGCAAACCCTTTACCGGTGGTGTCCGCATCATCAACGAAGGCCACCAGGTTTTCAATAACTTCTTTTATAAACTCAACGGAGATGATTTCCGCGCGCCGTTGGTCGTTATGAACGGTATCCCGAACTCTCCGGCAAACGGATACATGGGGGTGAAGAATGTCGTAATTGCCCATAATACCTATGTGGATTGTGTTTTGCCCTGGTCGTTCGGAGTGGGTGCAGGAAGCCGGGACAGAACGGTAACGCCTCAAAATACGATGATTATGAACAACCTGGTTTATTCACCCAATGAGCAGGAGTTAATCAGGGCGTATGACAATATCGACGGGATCAAATTCGACAACAACCTGATGGTAAGCAAAGCCGGCATGCTTAGCGGCGAAGGCATGGTTACCGGTGAATTATTGAAAGGAGAAGTATGGGGAATTGATTTTATCGCATCGACGGCAAAAGCGAGAAGACTTGGTTTTGTACGTACGGATATTCTGGGTTCTCAACGCACCGAACAGGTAGTCGGAGCATTTTTACCAAATTCGACTCCCCAATTCGAAATGGCGTCAGCTCAGAATTCCGGTCCGGAATGGTATAAACCCAGACAAAAAGCGGTTGAAGCGAAACCGGCTAAGGTACATACTATCAAACCTGGTACGGATATCTTGAGAAAAGCCCTGTCGAAAGTGGCTGATGGCGATGTGGTTGAGTTGGAACCGGGTGTACACATTGTAACCAGTAAAGTAGTTTTGTCGAAAAGTATTACGTTCCGTCCGGCTGATAAAAAAGCGGAAAAGCCGGTAATCACAATGGAAGTACAACGCGAAAATGCTTCCATCTTTGAAATTGAAGGAAGTCCGACTGTGAAGTTTGAAAATATAGCCATTCGTGGCGATATGAAGGCCCGTTACCCCGTTAAATATGCGATTGTTACCTCCAAAGAATTTGCTACAGGCTATAATCTGATGATTGATAACTGTGAGATTTCCGATTTCAATGTAAATTCCGGTTCTGTTTTCAATGCCTACAAAGGCACAATCGCCGACACCATAAGAATTACTAATTCGGATATCAGGAGCTGTTTCAGAGGATTGATTCTTTCTCAGGAAAAAGACAATGTTGGAAAATACAGCGCAGAATGTGTTTATCTCGAAAATACTTCATTCAGTAATATCACGCAGTATGTGGTTGATTATTACCGAGGAGGAGTTGACGAGTCGACTCTGGGTGGTCACCTGTATGTAAATCATTGTGTATTTGATTTATCGGCCAAAGAAGAAAAGCAATACATCCTGAGGAATAATGGCATTGTAAATGTGACGATTAAGAATTCCATTTTCGGTCGTTCACAGGCTAAAACACCACTGCGTTTGACTGGTCCGAAACATCAGATTCTGCATTGTAATTTCTTCGAATGCTCCGACCCGAAAATTGAAAAGGGAGCGATTTCGAAAGGGTTGATGTATGAAAATCCGCGATTCGAGAAAAAAAGTTATGTCCTCAGTAAGAAATCCAGGCTGAAAGGCAAGGCGGAAGACGGAGGTGATATTGGGTTGAAGTAAACTGGCTGATATCCGGTAGAATAATCAAATGAACAGATTTTTACATATCATGACAGGAGTAATGTGTCTGCTTGGGGTAACTCAGATAGCTGCACAAAACTCCTGGCAATCTGCTTTGTTGTCGGTTGC
>JARKQF010000191.1 GCA_029973975.1 Paludibacter sp. | reverse complement strand
CCTGGAGCGCAAATATCCAAACGAGCTTTGGAAACATCAATCCCGATGACAACGGCTGGTTTTTCCTGGTTCATTCTGCCCTCGCTTTTTTGTATAATGGAAGTGCCCGGTCTAGCAGAATTCGGTCTCAAGGACCATTTACTGTTCGGGCAACAAACGCGAAGGACCCGGCGACCCATGCTTTGCGACGGTCTTCTAAACCAAGGCGCGAATCGGCCTGCCGGGTCCCACATTTATTATCATACTAGACGCGAAGGGCGCAAAGGTTTTTTTACCGACTTTGTCATGTCGAACGAATGTGACACATCTTCACCCTTGAGTATAAGACCTCTCGCGTTCGCTCGAGGTGACAGGACGGCGCAGGATGTGTTTGAGCAAGCCCTTTATTTTTTATCTTGGATAAAATCAACACTTCCGATCTTTTTTGCTAGTTCTTCTGCATTCAATATGGGATACACAAGGGATAATATTGTTGTATCAATAGAATTTTCATATACAACTTCGATAGGATCAAAACCTCCAATGAATGTTAAAGCTGGATCTTTATCTTCACTGTTTAATTCTTCCGCAAATATTGCCAACACAAATCGATTTCCGTTTGCGAGATAAGGATTAGAAAGGAGGAAGCCTTGATAGAGTTTACCCTCAGGGCTCATCAGGTTACAGACCTCCGAGGTCATTTTTCCAGTAATCCGTGAATTAATTTCCTTGATGGAATACCACATACCAACAAATTTTATTGCGTTTGGCTTATGTGAGATTTCAAACGAGATAATTTTTCTTTTATTAGTTGATTTTGAAAATTCTTCTCTTTCAATTCGATCAAAAAAATCAATATTCCAAATAGTAACAGTGAAAATATGACCAGAACATTGAGTAAGTGGTACCGATTTCTTCTTTATAGTTGTGTATATTTTGCCATCTTGCGAGAAATGGGCGTGCCCATCAGGATGATGTGAGTATTTCACTAAATGTGTAGTAACTTTACCACCCGGCTCAAGTTCCAAATCCATCGGGCACTTACTATTCGCGGGAATGGTCGCAACGCTTAATAAACCTTTTTTGAAAGAGAAATAAGGAAAAGTTACATGTAGACTTCCATCAGAGCTGAAAAACACTTGAAATATCTTATGCGCACTTTCAGAAGATACAATTGCTGCCACGTATCTTTCAGCGCAAAGATAAATAGCATTGCCAACAGAAATTGTTGTTTTGGTTTTTTTATTTTGCATTTTCACCCCTAATCTTCTAGTAGCTCGATTGCTGTTAATTTCGATAAAATTTTTATGAATTAATCATATTAAAAAAGCAAAAATCTGGTGTTCCTCGCAAAATTCGCATTCTTAAAGCTCCTTAATGACTTTGCCGTTTCATTCTTCCCCCCCTTTCTCCATTGACAATCCGCCTACCTCGTACTATACTCGCGTTAACAATTCAATCCTCCTTCGGGGCAGGGTGAGGGAAGCAACACTCCCAATTCCTTGATCGGTGGTGACACCCCACGAGCGCT
>JARKQF010000176.1 GCA_029973975.1 Paludibacter sp. | reverse complement strand
GATCCCCGAAGCGTCGAAAAGCGCTACCATAACATTCGGCTTCGACAGCAATTACCAGCCGGTTACCGGCGACGATTGCCCGACCCATTACAAGGTTGACTGGGTTAACGGAACCTATACCGGAAGCAGTTTCCTTCCGCTCCGATAAATGAAATCAAAGAAACAAAAGGAGCGTCTGTCATCCAGGCGCTCCTTTTGTTTTACGCTCTATAAAAAAGCAATTATTGGTTCTGATTGAGAATATTAATACTTTCGGCAGATGAAATTGCCGTATTTCTGTTTCTTCAGATTACAAAGGTCATGTTACGGAAAGGCGACAGCTGTTATGCTGATTGTTTTCTTATCTGCCACTCATCTTCTTGCTGAAGAGCCATGGACAACTCCGGTGAATGACCCTTATTCCCGTTTCCGGACACTTCAGATGCAGGATGGATTAAGCGCGAACAGGATAACAGACATCATTCAGGACAGATATCATTATATATGGATCGCCACTTCCAACGGGTTAAATGTTTTTGACGGTTATAAAATCAGAAAATTCGGAGGAAATGAAGAAAACCCTGATGGATTGGCTCCGGGAGTGGTTTCGTGTGTAAACGAAGACGTAAACGGGCATATCTGGGCTGGCACTGAAAAAGGACTATTCCGGTTCAACAGGGCGATCGGGGTTTTCGAAGAAGTAATTCTTGAATATAACGGAAACAGGAAATTATACATCAGGGCAATGCTGCATGAAGGAGATTCACTATTATGGATCGAAGTTCAGCAAGGTGCATTGTTACGCTACAACAAGAATTCAGGCATAATCACGGATGTTTATCCGCATCCTGAAATCTGGCAACATTATTACATGTATCATGCGCTTGTTCGC
Organism: Paludibacter sp.; assembly: GCA_029973975.1. GTDB lineage: Bacteria > Bacteroidota > Bacteroidia > Bacteroidales > Paludibacteraceae > Paludibacter. Next base: position 1,062 of record JARKQF010000176.1, on the reverse strand, counting down.
GATTCACGCGGTGTGCTATGGTTCGGGGGCCGGGGGACCTATCCCATGTATCTCAATCCTGACAGCAAGGAGATCTGCACTGCACCTGTTGGTGAAAAGAGCTGGCAAAAACCCCGGGCAGATATCTCCGGTTTTCTGGAGGATAAATCAGGAAATTTCTGGGTAACCGGGAATGATGGAATTTTTCTTTTGGACCGCGATTCAATGCATTTTACCAGAAAGATGCGGGTTACCACATTTACTGCCATGCAAACCCGGTCGGGTGAACTCTGGTTTGGAACCGGAAGCGGGATATTCAGGCTTGATCCATCGAAAAACATCTTCACGCACATCGTTTCTGACATCAACAATTCACATTCACTCCCATCCGACCATGTAAACTGTATCTATGAGGACCGGTCAGGGAATTTGTGGATAGGCACAGATGAGGGAGTAGCCGTTTTCAGGGGTTCAAACCGGTTGATAAAAACATTGTATCACATTCCGGGCAATCCCAATACCATTGCTTCTGATTATATAACAGCCCTTAAAGTTCATCAGCAGAAACTCTGGGCGGGTCACCGGCAACATGGGCTGGATATTATTGACCTTGAAACCGGTCTTATAAAGCATGTGAGGCAGGAACAAAAAGCCGGAATGATCTCCTCAGACAATATAAGATGCCTTTATGAAGATTATTACGGTGATTTATACATTGGCTTGTGGGATGGCGTTGGGTTCGCCAGAAAGCGCAGGCAAAAAGATACGTTTGAAAATTTTACAAAACGCAAGAACAGTCGCGAGATTGATTGGTACAATGATTTTGCGGAAGATAAATCAGGCAACTTTTATCTGGGTTTCTGGGGCGGAGACGGACTTCAGGTTTTTAATCGTGAAACCGGCGTTTTTGGTGAAATTTTAAAGGAAAGACTGAGTATGCCATTTGTAACTAATCAGTTTGCCAAAAACACTACGTTATTAACAATTTCGGTGCTTTATAAACGGGTTGAAAGTGATTGTTGGCTGACGAATTGGAAATTCAACGTTTACTAACAAAAAGCTGCTGTGCGCGTTGATAAATAA
>JARKQF010000137.1 GCA_029973975.1 Paludibacter sp. | reverse complement strand
TTTCTCCCTGATCTTCTTTCAGGTTGTAAAGTTGCGGGTTTAAATCATTCCCCAGTTCTGTTTTTGTCCAGAATTCAATGGGTTCTGCATCGCTGGGTTCTATGTATTTCCATCCTTCTTTTACTATTGAAAGGGTGCTGTTGAGATTTTGCTGGATAATAAAAGGTGCGCCTTGGGTTGTTTTGTTTTGAATCAATTTGCTCAGGTTGCGACTGTCGGGGGCATTCCCTTTCTGCAGGCTTGTGCCTGTAATTGAAGCAAAAGAGGCAAAGAAGTCAATCTGAGAAATTAGTCCCGGATTGATATCCCCTGGTTTATTCAGACCTTTTGGCCAGCGTACAATCAAAGGAACTCTTGTGCCGGCTTCATAGATGCTGTATTTACCTGCCCTCAGATTGGCCGCCGGTTTGTGTTTTCCAAGCAATTCTTTAGCCTTATCATGATATCCGTCATCAACAACAGGCCCATTGTCGCTGGTGACTATAACGATGGTGTTGTCGGCAATTCCAAGGCTATCCAGTACATGCATAATCCTTCCTACACTGAAATCGAACGATAATATTGCATCTCCGCGATCGCCCATGCCTGATAATCCTTTGAAACGGGGATGTGGCACCCGTGGCACATGGATGTCATGTGTGCCGAAATATAAAAAGAAGGATTTTTCCTGATTTTTGATTATGAATTCACTTGCTTTATTGGTAATGTTATCTGCTATTTCTTCATCTTTCCACAGGGCTGACTTTCCTCCTTTCATATAACCGATGCGCGAAATACCATTGATGATCGACTGATCGTGTCCCTGCGAAGGATGTAATTTCAGCAGTTCAGGATTAGTGAGGGCCGTAGGCTCTCCTTCAAAAGGTGCCGTGTAGCTGACTTCAATCGGATCATCGGGATCAAGATTGACCACCCTGCCGTTTTCAATGTAGACACAAGGAACACGGTCGCCGGTCGCTGCCATGATGTATGAATAATCGAAACCGATGTCGCTCAGGTTGGGACTCACAAGTCCGTTCCAGTTTTGTTTTCCACGTTCTCCTCCGAGACCTAAATGCCATTTACCAATGGCGCCTGTTGTGTATCCCGACGATTTAAACATGTCGGGCATTGTAAATTGTTCCGGACTGATTAACATGGGTGCATCACCTGCTGCAATGCCGGTTCCTTCTTTTCTCCATGGATACATGCCGGTAAGCATACCATAGCGCGAAGGGGTACTGGTTGCCGAAGTGGCGTAGCAATTGACGAACCGGACGCCTTCTTTTGCCAGTCTGTCTGTATTAGGAGTGGAAATGGTGTTTGTCCCAAGCCAGCTTAAATCTCCATATCCGATATCATCGGCCATGATAATGATGACATTGGGTCGATCGCCCTGTTCTTTGACGGACCCCGTGCACGAGGCAAGTAATGTGATGGCTGGTAATGCTGACAGTTTAGCAGATATTCTCATTGAATTTATTTCGAAGTTTAATTTGTGTTATTCAGGATGTATGCAAAAGTATAAATTTCCATATTACTTTCAGAAACATTTTCTTTATTAATATGTTAATCGAACAATACAGGGACTACTTATGAACAAATTTATACCTTGTGATTGCACTTTGACAATGAAATATATGTATATTTGTCAACCCTAAAGCTGTAATACGGTATCAAAAAACTGACATTATGCGAAGCAAATCATTATTCCTTGGATTGATTTTTCTATTCATTAATCATACGCTGACTGCGGCTGACGATATTTATTTCTCCAAAATCGGAATTGAACAGGGATTATCACAACTTTCTGTTATGACAATCTATCAGGATGAGCTGGGTATTATGTGGTTTGGTACACGTGAAGGTATCAGCAGATACAATGGAAACTCGATGGAACTCATCAAACCGGTATTGAATGACAGTAATTCGCTGAACGGAAGTCTGGTTAAAAATATTTGTGGAGACAGAAATGGCCTGGTTTTCATCCACAGTCAGAATGGCGTAAATGAGTATGATATACGTACCGGGAAAATGCGTATCATCCAGCGTGACAATGTGGATGCAATTGCTTATGGTGTCAGAAATCTGTGGATTTCAGAAGGAAATAAACTATATGCCTGGCAGGATGGTAAGAAGACACTGTATTTTGAAATAGATGAAATTAAATCACCTATCCGGGCAATTTTGCAAACTTCTGATCAGCGTATTGTTATAGGGACATTGTCATCGGGAGTATATATTATCGATCAGAATAAAAAACACCGGTTGGTAATTCCCGATTGTAGTCAGGTTTCTTCTTTGTTTGAGGATGAAAAGAAGAATATCTGGGTAGGAACCTGGCAGGATGGCTTGTTCAAAATTGAAAAAAACAGAAATATCCGGAACTACAAGCGGGATGAGCGTAATAAAACAGCCATATCTTCTGACTTTGTCCGTACAATTTGTCAGGATAACAAGCATTTCCTTTGGGTTGGAACTCGCAGGGGGCTGGATAAAATGAATATCGATTCGGAAGTATTCAGCCATTATCAGTCAGGAGGGACTCCTTCCCTTGAATTATCCAATGAATCGGTATGGTCGCTTTTCAAAGACTCACAGGGAACCATTTGGGTGGGTACATATTTCGGAGGGGTTAATTACTTCAATCCTGATATTGATTTTTATAATTTTCATAATTTAAGTCAGGGGGTGTTTTTTAATAAAACTTTTCCGATTATAAGTGAAGTGATTGAAGATAGAAATGGTCAATTGATCCTGTGCACGGAAGGTGACGGCCTTGTTATTTACAATCCCCGGACAAAAACATACAGGAATATCCGGGCCGGGGCTAATGGCATCGGTTTGTCCTCCGACAATATTAAAACAGCTTATTATGATGTGGATGAACATGTCGTGTGGCTGGGAACGCATTTGGGAGGCGTAACACGTGTTAATCTGCAAAATTTTCAAACGGAGCAGATTAAGCGGATAAAACCAGACTGGGAGCAATCGGATATCGTTCGGGCGATTGTTCCTTATAGGGGTAATTTGCTGATTGCTACTTATAATGGTTTGTTTGTGCTTGATAAACGTACGCGTGATATCAGTCTTTTTTCGAATAAGTTGCATAAAGAGGTCAGCTATTGTGTGGATTTGAAAATACTGGATGATGATATGTGGATTGCCAGCAGAGGATTGTACCGGTTCAATATGAAAACAGGTCAGATTCGTTCCTATTTCAGGCAAAGGAGTGATTCAACGTCTTTAAGTCACGACAATGTGATGAAATTGCTTATCGACAGCAAAAAGAGATTGTGGATTGCAACCAACGGGGGAGGCATTGATCTTTATGAACCTAAAACAAACTCATTCAGAAATTACAACAGCAAAAATGCCGGTTTGAAGAATGACTATATCAGTAACCTGATGGAATCCAAATTTGGTTATATTTTTATCTCCACTACACACGGATTAACGTTGCTGGATGCGGAAAATAACAAAACCTATAATTATGCATCGGAGAATGGTTTTCCGCTGAACTCGCTTTATAATGGCGGAATGTGTACCCTGCGTTCTGGTGAAATATATGTTGCGGGTATGAACGGGATGGTTTCATTTAATGAGGAAAACCTGTCGACTCCTCAACGGGCTTTTAATCTTAATCTGGTAAATCTCTGGATTAACAACAGTCTTGTTTTACCGGGAGATGAAAGCGGTGTGCTGAACATGTCTCTGCCATACACAAATGCAATCAGGCTGAACCATAAGCAATCCATGTTGACCGTTGAGTTTGCATCCAATAATTATATAACATTCAACAAACCTTTGTATCGTTATCGTCTGGAAGGTTTGTCGGATAATTGGACTGAACTTCCGATGGGCATTAATAAATTAAATTTTATGAACCTGAATCCGGGTAATTATCGTTTGCATGTACAAGCGCTTTCGCCTATCGATAAAGAACCCGTTGCAAACACTTATTTGCAGATGCAGGTTTTTCCTCCTTTCTACCGGGCCTGGTATGCTTATCTTTTTTATGTTTTGCTGGCTCTTTTTCTGGTCTGGAGGTACATCATTTTTACACGTTCGAAACTCTTGCTAAAAACTTCGCTTGAATATGAAAAGAAAGAAAAGGAGCATATAGAAGAAGTAAATCAGTCGAAGTTACGTTTTTTTACCAATATTTCCCACGAATTCAGAACGCCGTTGACACTCATTGCCGGTCAGGTCGATATGTTGATGCAGATGAGCAATGTTCAACCTACTGTTTTCAACCGTATCTTAAACATTAAAAGAAATACCCTGAATATGCAGAACCTGATCAATGAATTGCTTGAATTCAGAAAGAGTGAGCAGGGGCATCTTTCAGTGAAAGTGGTTCCGCGGGATATCGTGGAATTTCTGTACGAGATTTACCTGTCGTTTACAGAATATGCTAATTACAGAAATGTTAAATTTGAATTTGAAAATGCGGGACTCCATGTGAAAGTATGGTTTGACCCGGTACAAATGCAGAAAGTTTTCTACAATCTGATTTCCAACGCTTTTAAATATACGCATAAAGAAGGTCGTATAGGAATCAGTGTTACAGAAACAGCCGGTGAGGTAACCATCGAAATTACCGATAGCGGAATCGGAATAGAACCGGAAGCCATTGAAAAGATATTCGACAGATTCTATCAGGCTGAAAATGGTTTGCAGATTAACAACATGGCACCTGGAACAGGTATCGGGCTGGCGCTTACAAAAAACATCATAGAAGCCCATAAAGCTGATATTCACGTTGTAAGTACGAAAGAAGTCGGGACCAAATTTATTGTCACGTTGAAAAAAGGGAATTCGCACTTTTCGGAAGAACAAATGGGACATGATAAAGCGAATGAAGAATCTTGTTTGGTTTGTCTGGAAGAACTCGACAGTGAGTTCATGGCCGAAATGAAAGAGACCCAGATTCGAAACAATGAGCCTTTGTACTCCATGCTTATCGTGGAAGATAATGATGAACTAAGGGAAATGCTGAAACAGGTTTTTGAGCCAATCTATAAAATATATACGGCAGTTGACGGAGAAGAAGGTCTGTCCATGACCATGGAATATCAACCGGATATTGTACTGAGCGATTTGATGATGCCCAAAATGTCGGGTAGTGAGATGTGTTCTAAAATTAAAAATAACTTTCTGGTTTGTCACATTCCGGTGGTATTACTCACGGCGCAGACTGCTGTTGAATATAATATTGAAGGATTACGACTGGGGGCAGATGATTACATCACCAAGCCATTTAATATAAAAACCCTTATAACAAGATGTAACAACCTGGTTAATAACCGGCGAATCCTGCAGGAAAAGTTTAGTAAGCAGGTCGATTCGTCGCCTCGCCTGGTTGCAACAAATCAACTCGACCGGGAATTTCTGGAAAAAGCCCAACAAGTTGTAGAAGCACATCTCGATGACAGTGAATTCGATGTTCCGGCTTTTTCTCGCGAAATGGCTCTCGGTCGTACTAAACTTTTCACTAAAATAAAAGGAATTACGGGACAAACACCCAATGACTTTATCATCAACGTGAAGCTTAAGAAAGCCGCGCACTGGCTTACCAATAATCCGGAATATAATATTTCCGATATTACGTATATGCTTGGTTTCAGCTCACCAAAGTATTTTTCCAAATGCTTCAAGGAACAATTTGGTATATCGCCATCAGCCTACCGGAAAGGCGATGGGAGTGAAGAAGAAATGGAGGAGGAAGAAGAATAGTTTGTGTTCACCGGTCTCCACTAACCACTAACCACTAACCACTGACCACTAACAACTATTCTTTCAAAACTTTGTGTAGAGGAACTTTGAATACTTTAGACTCAATCCAAGCAATGAAATTAAATACGTGAAGTAATTGCATCTCAAATTTATTGTTTTGAAGCTCTTCTATCTGAGGTTTTAATTTTTGCCAGAGCAACAACCGTTTCTGCTCAGTAAGTTCTTCAGGTGTTTTGCTGAGGAATTTTAAAATAACCTGTTCAAGCTGATAACTTTTTTCATTGTTCTGAATTTCCCGTTTTACCGATCTGATTTCAAAATCCATGTAATCAAATTCTTTTTGTTCATATAAAACCATCAGGTTAACAAGTCTGATGGTTCTGAACAAAGGTAAAGAAAAAACTTTCCGTTCGCTTTGTGTAATCCGGGTGATAATCTTCCTTGCTTTATGAGGTTCTCCTGTACCTAAATATACAATTGCAGTATAAAGCAATATTTGAATCTGTTTTTCAGTGCTCAGTAAGTTTGTTTTATCAATAATGCTTTCTTTGTATTTTTCAATCATTTTGAAGGCTTCAGTGAATTTTCCGGTATCAACTAAAGGAAGCAAACTATATAGAAAAATAACACAGTCAATTTGAAATTTAAAGTGAACGGATGTCGTTTCGAGTTTGCTCAATTGATTGATAAAATAAGTCATTCCTTCATAATTGCGAATTGTTCTCAGACTCTCGAGTACACCTTCAATTGTGTTAAGATAATACATGGGAGGATTACTTAACAGGTGCATGTTTTGCTCAAATATATTGTTTAGTTCGTAATAAGAGTTGAGGGCTGATTTATAATCACCTACATTAATTAAATAATTAGATTGAAAAAGTTTATGATTTTTTTGAATTTCGAAATTTTCAAAACCGGAGCTTGAAACAATGCTCATTTCGCTTACAACAAGGTCGTTCATTTCCTGCTTTTGTTTGTTTGAGCGTACAGGTCCTTTGTGTAGAATTCTGTGTTTCAGCAGTTCGTATAATGAAGCATGTTCATTTATTTTTCTGATCTTTTTCAGTGTTTCATTTATTTTATATTGCTTGTTAAGAAGCTCCTGTTCAGTTGTATCCGGAAAATCAAGGCTCAGCAGGTAATCAAGTTCCATTTTCTGAGCAATAAGTAAAATCGTAAAATTCTCATATTTAACCGCCTCATTTTGTATCTTTGTGAGTAGGAGAAAACATTCTTGGTATAATGATTTTTCATACAATACTTTGGTATTCATCAGCAGATTAAACAGCGCATAATAGCTGTCCTGATTGATTCTGAGTTGGTTCAGAGTTAATAACAGGGTGTCGAATAAATAATTGATCGCGGTATTGAAAGCTGCATTAGGCCGTAGTTTGATAAAATCGGCCCTGATTTGCTGCTGATTATCTGTTGATTTTTCATCTATCACTTTGTATAGAATAGCATAATCTGCTGTGTTTTTATCCAGATCCAGGAAAGAAGATACCTTTTTTCTCTCAGATTTTGTGAGAGAATGTATGAGACTGATGAGCGAAGAGAGTTTTGACATGTATTAGTTTTTAATGAAATAAATTAAAACAAAGCAAAAATAATAAATATATTTGTAATTATTATTTTATCTAATTATTAATTTAATTAAATCATTGATATATAGATATATAATGTTTTGTAGTTTGTGTTTTTCGTTATTTGTAATTATTATTTCAAATGTTTTATTGTTTTTTCTTGTTCAGAATGTAATTTATGTTTGCATTGAAATTTACTAATTAATCAAAACATAGAATCTAATTTACATGAATTCAAAAAAGATCGTTGTTGTAGGAAGCTGTAATACAGATATGGTAGTAAAATCAGACAGATTACCGGTGCCGGGTGAGACTGTATTAGGAGGCGCTTTCATGATGAATCCCGGTGGAAAAGGAGCCAATCAGGCAGTAGCTATCGCACGCATGGGAGGTAATGTGACTTTTATTTCTAAAACCGGAAATGATTTGTTTGGCCGGCAATCGGTAGAAATGTATGGTGATGAAAATATAGTAACAGATTATATATTTTCAGATCAGCATTTACCATCAGGGGTTGCACTGATTATGGTCGACAGAAATGGTGAGAACTGCATTGTTGTAGCATCCGGAGCCAACGGCAGTCTGAGTCCGAAAGATATCGAGAAAGCAAGAAATGTAATTGAAAGTGCCGATATCCTGTTAATGCAGCTTGAAGTCCCAATGGACACTGTTGAATATGCAGCTAAACTGGCTCATGAAAAAGGGATTAAAGTAGTTTTGAATCCGGCTCCGGCAGCTTTTCTTTCCAACGAGTTGTTAAAATGTCTGTACGCGATCATTCCGAATAAAACAGAAGCCGAGATGCTTTCCGGCATAAAAGTCAGTGATCTGGAAACGGCTAAACAAGCTGCTGATATCATCGCAGCTAAAGGAGTTGATAAAGTAGTTATTACTTTAGGTTCGAAAGGGGCATTAATAAAAGATGGTGATGTTTATTCCTTTATTCCGGCCGACAAGGTTGAAGCCGTTGACACGACAGCTGCGGGTGACACTTTCTGTGGTGCTTTCTGTGTCGGAATCTCAGAGGGTTTGTCGATTGAAGATGCTGTGAGAATGGCAACAAAAGCCGCAGGAATAACGGTTACAAGAGAAGGAGCGCAAGCTGCAATTCCTTACAGAAAAGAAATTCAGCTTTAGCGCTGAACTGAAAAAGTAATTCCTTAAAAATAAATAGTATTATGAAACGAACATGAACTAATTTAATCAATTATTTCGCCGAAGCGGAATGATTAAATTAGTTCATCGAGAGTTCCATACGACAACTGAAAAATAAAATTTAAACGTATGAAACATCGTAGCTGGTCAGGTCACAGACCTTTCTTTAATAATGTGATTATATTGTTTTTTATGTTGACCGCCCTTTCGGGAGCAGTCTATG
>JARKQF010000126.1 GCA_029973975.1 Paludibacter sp. | reverse complement strand
ACTGCAACGTACCTTAAGTACGCTTCATTCCTCGGTATTTGCGCGCCTTGCCTGCGACCTTTTTACGAGGTCGCCTGAAAATTGTTAATTTTACTTCTTTTTACAAGTTCATCAATAATCGGGCGAAATTTAAAAATAAATAATCCGGAATTTGAGCGGCGGTCACCGTCATAAACAGATTTTGTATAAAACAGCCCGGAAAAAGAAAGGGACTTAGAGAAAACTCTAAGTCCCTGGAAGGGCTGGTGGCGGTGCCTGGATTTGAACCAGGGACACTACGGATATGAGCCGTATGCTCTGACCAACTGAGCTACACCGCCTCTGCATGAAAAAAAAATCTGGAAATCGCTATATATAACGGATTAAATTTTGTCAATAACTATTGATTGACTCCGTCCAATTTATAAAAAACGACTACACTTTTTTCTCTTACGGAAGAGCCTACCGATAATACCAATGCCAAAACAAGTTCGGGTTTGCCGTCGTTGTCAATGTCTTTAAAAACATAGTCGGCGACATAACCGTTGATTTTCTTTGTTCGCCAGTTTTCCGCCATGCCTAAGCCGTCCCATTCGAGATTGTAGATTTCGCTGGAGGTAAACATTTTTATATTTTTAAATATGCGACCGGTTGCTGATGAGTTCTTGACGATAATGAGTTCCTTTTTCCCGTCCTTATTAAAATCGTGGGTAAGAATCCTTAAATTAACGTAGGCGCTTTTTCTGGAACTCTCTTCTTCGTATCGTTTTTTGTCTGATACGTTTTCGAAGTAGTTATTACTGCCGCCAAACACTTCGTCGCTTCTCCAGATAAGATCGTCATTGCGAAAACCGAAAGTAAAAATCTGGTTCAAAGGTTTGTTGGTTTGCCGGAAAATACATAAATAATCCAGCTCATCGAGAGCAATAAGCCGGTCGTCGCCGCCGCCGGTGCCGAAGTTATCTATTGCCAAACCGTAAATGGATAATCCCAGGGGAATTTTCATTTTCGGACCTTCGACAAACTTGCCGTTTCTCCACACAATTTCATAGATTGCCGTATTGAAGATCTCATCAAAGCCATATGACTGTCCCAGCAGCAGGGGGATTCCCGACGGTGTGTCTAACACCCGCAAAAACCATTTTAAGTTGGAATTCGTCGTTACATATTTTCCATCTTTATATTCGACAACGAAAGAAACAAGGTCGGCATCAATTAAGGATGTTACATAAATTTGTTTGACGCCGGTTTTTTTAATGTCCGCCACGTCAACGGATAAATATTTCTCATATCTTTTACCTGTAATTTTCTGCAACACCCGGAATTCATGATCCAGCTTTTGATATATGTAAATATTGCGATCATCGATTACAACTACTTCATTCTTGCCGTCGCCGTTGACATCCCCGACATCCATCCCTTTAAATTCTGTGGGAAACTGCTGGCTCATCCAGAAGCCTTTGTGCTTGAAGGGATCATAAGGGCTATTGATGTAATCGGCGTTAATGACGGAAGTGAGGGTTCCCCTCTTGCCCGCTTTCATTCCGGCGATAATCATTGCTTCGCGGGAAATTCCCGGAGCAACAGTGGGAGTCGTTGTTGCTGCCGGTGCAGCTGTCGGGGCGGCGGCCTGGGGCGTTCCGCCTATAATGTGCTGGACAATTCGTTGTGAAAAATCATTTACCTTGGGGATGACTTCATCCATGTTCGGAGACTGGGTGAAAAATCCAACATCGGATTTAGCGCTTGAAATATCAACCAGTTTGCCGTCGACGCTGATGCTGCTGCCGATTTTCGTTATGCTTCCCCAGACTACATAATCGGATTTTAATTTTTTACCAAGGCTGTATACGTCATTGAGAGAAATCTGTTTAGCATTGGTCTTTCTTAATTCCTCGGCAACAACTTCTTTTGCGGTTACATTAATCTTATTGGATGCGGAGATGCGGGTAATCAGCATGTCCTGTATTCCCTGTTTTACATATTCTATATTTTCCGAACTATTCAACGTGAAAGGCAGCACTGTTACGGTATGCCTGTCCTTCGCCCATAATGATCCGGTAAACAACAGAATAAAAACCATACATATTAGGTATTTAAAGGTTGTTCTCATGTTTTTCTCATTTTTTAGTGTGACTGCGCATTTAGAATGACTGGCATTTCTAACATTTAATAAATTATAATTCATGGGTTTTTTGTAGAAATTTAGTAATTAATAACTTAATGATTAATTAAGGTTGAATATCTCAAATTAACTCCCATATTACCTTCTTTTTGCTTCGAGTGAATAGTATGCTCAAATTGATAAAATATTAAATTTTGAGAATCAATTTTATGGATCTTCTTCATCTTCAATTGCTGCTTCACGTATAATATCGTCAGCTTGTTTTGTTAAAGCGGAATAGAATTTTTCAGTGGGTGAACCTTTATTGTACTTTCTAGATATTTGAATTGAATTTTCTCGAAGTTTAACAGCTGCTGGCGGAGCTTCACCGGGCGTTCTTGATATGTCAAAAGGATTATTAATTTCATTACAAAACTTAATTATTTTAGTATAACAGGTATGG
>JARKQF010000105.1 GCA_029973975.1 Paludibacter sp. | reverse complement strand
AGTTTTGCAATTTTTCCTTTAAAATCGGTATTTTCCATGAAGCCAGTAAACTCTTCCGCACCCGGTCCGAATGCAAATACCGGCACAGGCACACCCGAATGACCTTTTGTTGAGAATTTAGCTTTCACCTTGCCTTTTTCAATACTACCATCAGTTAATGTTAATCCGCCTGTTTCATGATCTGCGGTAATTACAACAAGTGTATTGCCATCTTTTTCAGCAAAATCAAGCACCTTACCTATTGTCTTGTCAAAATCCAGTGTTTCCCTGATAATTTGCTCGATATCATTGGAATGACCCGCCCAATCGATCTGTGAGCCTTCCACCATCAAGAAAAAACCTTTTTTGTTCTTATTCAGTATATCAATTGCAACCACCGTCGCATCGGGAAGCAAATCACCACGTTCAGGCATGGCAGGTGGTTGATCTTCATGAATTAATCCTGCCAGCTTCCCCGAGTTTATTTTTTTCACCTCATTCAGGTCATAAGCAATCTGATATTGTTTGTCTTTTAATTCCTGTATCAGGTTCCGGCCATCTTTACGCGATTCAAAGTACTTTCTGCCACCGCCGATAAAAACATCGATATCTGTTTTCAGAAAATCAGCCGCAGCCGCCTCGTACATACTTCGATGAAACTGGTGAGCAATAAACGTAGCCGGAGTAACATAGGTAATAGCACAGGAAACAACTATTCCGGTAGCCAGGCCATTACGATCGGCTTGTTCCAGGATACTTTCTACGGCAACTGAGTCGGGGCTCATTCCAATCATCCCGTAATTGGTTTTTACTCCGGTAGCGAGGGCTGTCCCGCCTGCACCCGAATCCGTTACAAACCGGTTAGCACAATATGTTTTTGAATATCCAACATGTTTACATCGTTCTAATTCGAGTTTATTTCCATTTGCGACCATGGCTGCATATATATGCGCCATTCCCATTCCATCTCCGATTAAAAGAATAACATTCTCCGGTTTTTTTGCTGCTGAAACCGATCCCAGAAGGATAGTAGAGACAAGCAACAAGGTTGTAAATTTCTTTAACATTACAATAAAATCTTATTAAACATACTAAACATAAAGATCTAAACAGTACCAAGCGCTTTTGAAATTCCCTTTAATTCTGTTTTGATTCTTTTTAAACGCTCAATCAGCTCTTGTTGTTTAGCCACGTGGTCTTTTTTCTGACTCAATTTTTGCCGGGCGCCCTCCAAAGTCAAGTTTTGTTCATTAACCAGAAACATGATTTGCTTAACCAGTTTGATATCATCTTCAGAATAAAAACGGGTGCCTTTTTCATTTCGTTTAGGCTTTAATTGCTTAAACTCTTTTTCCCAAAAGCGCAAGTTGGAAGCATTGATGTTCAACATCTTCGACACTTCTGCAATAGAGTAAAATAGTTTTTCCATAACATAACAAATTATTATTTGTTAATCTTTAAGCGTTGCCCCGGACGTATCATCGAACCTCTCAGATTATTCCATTGCTTTATCCGTGTAACTGACACTCCGTACCGGGCAGCAATACCACTTAATGTCTGGCCTTTTCTAACCGTATGATAAATCACTTTACTACCAGATGAAGAAGCTGCTGCTTTCGGTATCGATACTTCAACCCTGCGGTTATTAACCAAAGAGTCTGCTTTGTAAGCAACTATCTCATTCATTTTATCGATGAACATACCCGTCATTTTCATCGGTAATACAACAGCATAAGGTTTTAAATCACCCGGAATAATTTCTCTTCTATATTGAGGATTCATCATTTTAATCTGTTCTTTAGGCATATTCAACACAGATGCAATCTGATCAAAATGAACCCGTTGATTAATCATAACCGTATCCACCGCTTTGGGAAAATCAATCGTTGCTTTACAGATATTATGCGCATTAGCATAGTACAAAGAATAATTTGCCGCAATAAAAATGGGAACATACCCCCTGGTTTCAGCAGGCAGGAAAGGATAAATAGCCCAGTAATCCTGTTTTCCACCGGCTCTCCGAATAGCTTTGTTTACATTCCCGGGGCCGCAGTTATACGCTGCAATAACCAGATGCCAGTCACCATAAATATCATAAAGATCTTTCAGGTATCTCGCAGCGGCATGCGTTGATTTATAGGGGTCCATTCGTTCATCTACCAGGCTGTTTATTTCAAGTCCGTACATTCTGGCCGTAGCTGTCATAAACTGCCATAGTCCGGCAGCGCCTGCCCTTGAAATAGCCGTCGGATTAAGCGCCGATTCTATAACAGGAAGATATCTGAGTTCAATAGGCAGTTTATTTTTATCAAGGACCTGTTCAAACAGCCGGAAATAATAATCTCCCAGTCCAAGCAGGTAACTGACCTGATTTCGCCTCCTTACCGTATATAGATCGACAAATGACCGCACATAATTATTAAAAGGCATTTCCATCACGCAGGGCATCAACCTGAGACGTGTACTGATGACAGAATCAGGCACATGATGATCAAAACGGGTAGTATCGCAATTAGATTTTCTGGTTTTACTTACAAACCAGTTTGAAAGCATGTGATCAAGCGCGTAGGTAACTTCATCGGGAACAGGAATACTGTCAGCAACAGGTGTTTTTTTTGTATCGTCAATCAGCTTAAAATCCGACTGAGCAAATAATGAGATTCCTTGAAGCAGCAATAATACGAGTATAAAAGACTTCTTTAAAAACATTCTTCTATTAAAATTTTATACTGCCTGTTAACCCATAAGAAAATGATGTTTTAGGCATTTGATTCATTGTAAATCTGTCATTGATGATCGATGGTCTCAATTTGAGTGATAAATCCGGAGAAATATCAAAATCATATAGGTGTGCATCCACAAACGCATCAATTAATGTTAAACCATAATATGCAATCGAAACGATGATACTGAGATCTCTGTTGTATCTCGATTTGTCCATTCCGCTTTTCAACAAATTTGTAAAAGCATCTTTCCCCCCATAGCTGTCAATGGTATAACCCGGTGGAATTATTTCCAGGAAACTATTGGTATTATCGTCGGCATCTGTAATATCAAGATAAGCATTTTTGTACGACAACAGTTGTTTTGAATTCCAGTTAATCGCATAAAAACAACCTAAAAAACCACCGTATACAATCGGGAGTTTCCAGTACTTCCGGTTCAGTATTTGTCCGTAACCCGGAATTACAGCACCCAGCCAGATGGCGCGTACAGGATCCGGCTTATACGTTTGCATTTGAACCGGAGCCTCTTTTTCATCAACCGGAACGATCAGGGGTTCAGACAAGTCAAGGCGCCGCAGCGACTGGACTGTATCCTGAGCATTTACAATAGTATTATCCTGAGCTGAAAGACAAAAAGGAAAAAGCACAATCAGCAGAATCAATCCTATTTTTGGTTGCTCAAACACAATTACTTCGGTTGTTATTAGTTTCTGTCAATCGTATCTAATAGTTCCATGATGCGGGATAATTCATCATCATCTTTAAAAGATATGGTAATTTTACCTTTTCCTTTCTCGTCGGATGTCAGCTGAACTTTAGTGTCAAAAAGTTTTCCAAGTCGATGTTTCAGTTCTTTGTATTCAGTCAGATTCACCTTTGTTTTCACCGGAACAACTTTTTCAAAAGCTCCTGTTTCAGTATACTTACGCACCAGTTCTTCCACCTTTCTCACCGAATATCCTTGTTTGATAATCATTTCATACAAATGAAGCTGAGCTACCGGGTCAGTAAGTCCCAGTATAGCCCTTGCATGTCCCATATCAATTTTTTTATCTTTGATGCCCATCTGAATTTCGGCAGGTAACTTCAGCAAACGCAGGTAATTGGCAATTGTTGCTCTTTTCTTGCCCACTCTTTCACTAAGACGTTCCTGAGTAAGCTTATATTCTTCCATCAGACGATAAAAAGACAATGCGATTTCAATGGCATTCAGATCTTCGCGCTGAATATTCTCGATCAGCGCCATTTCCATTACCTGCTCATCGGCAGCAGTACGAATATAAGCCGGAATCGATTTCAATCCGACCATTTTCGATGCCCTGTAACGACGTTCGCCAGCAATAATCAAGTAAGTTCCGTCATTGTTTTTCTTCAGGGTTACAGGGGAAATCACACCCAACTCCCGAATGGAAGCAGCGAGTTCTTCCATTGCTTCCTGGTTAAAATAGGTACGGGGTTGATTGGAATTAGTGATTATCAGGTTAAGATCAACATCACTGATAGACGACGAACCTACGGCATTAAAATTATCCGTATCAATCAGTGCCCCCAATCCTTTCCCTAATCCTGTTGTTTTTGCCATAAAATTGCTTATTCTTTTATGTATGTTAACCACATGATTTACAACTGTCGAAAGTCAAAAGTCAAAAGTTTAAATCAAAACATCAAACTTTTGTCGTTTGACAAAAACTAACGTGTACTCATGTGACTTATGTGGTGAAAAATTAAAATCAAATATTCTTCTGTATTAATTCCTTTGCAAGATCCATATAATTGGTACTACCTTTGGATTCTGCATCATAAAGTAAAACCGGCATCCCATGACTCGGCGCTTCACTCAGTCGCACATTGCGGCTGATAACCGTTTCAAAAACCATGCCTTCGAAATGTTTTTTCACTTCGGCTAATACCTGATTGGCCAAACGTAACCGGTTATCATACATGGTCAATAAAAAACCTTCTATTTCAAGTCCCATGTTGAGTTTACTCTTTATTATCTTAATGGTATTCAACAGCTTACTGATTCCTTCCAAAGCAAAATACTCACACTGAACCGGAATTATCACTGAGTTTGATGCGGTTAATGAGTTTACGGTAATCAAGCCAAGAGAGGGAGAACAGTCAATCAGGATATAATCATATACCGTTCTCAGCGGATTCAGCAAACGTTCCATAACACGTTCCCTGTTTTCCATATTCAGCATCTCAATCTCGGCACCGACCAAATCAATATGAGAAGGTATAATATCCAGATTTTTGATCTGAGTTTCATGTATCGCCTGCTGCGTTGGCACCCCATCAATGAGACATTCATAAATTGTGAACTCGAGCGTACGAATGTCTACTCCTAACCCTGACGAAGCATTTGCCTGCGGATCGGCGTCAACAATCAACACTTTCTGTCCCAGAGAAGCCAGCGATGCGGCCAGGTTAATAGCTGTCGTAGTCTTCCCTACCCCTCCTTTCTGGTTTGCCAATGAGATTATTTTACCCATATTCTTCAACTTATCGTGATTTGATTATATGACGGGCAAAGATAAGAAAAATAAATTGATATTTTATTTCTCCATCCAATCCGAAGATCATTCCCTGTGTTTCATTTTAATCAACTTCAAACCCTTGTAAAATGGGGCATAAAGCCAATCTATTGATAACCTTTAAGATCTTTTATTGCTTATCATTTTAGAATTTTTCACTATTTTAGGAAATCGATACAATTTTAACGATAACGAACGGATACAATAACAGCAAAGAACAACATTGACGATTTGCAATGTTGTTCTTTGCTGTTATACTTTACTCCTTTTTACTGTTTTATTTAACCGGCAAAGGGAGAAAATATTGGACATGTAATGCCATACTTCATCAGAATATTTTCCATGCCAGTGAAATCACAAAAGTATTGGTTGGCATAGATATATTTTTCAGATCGGAAGTTTTTTGAAAATCCTGGATAAGATTTACACGGGCATCTAAAGCAAACATAAATAAATCCACCCCAACACCAGCATCAATACTAACCTGAGAATCTTTAAAGTCCTGCACCAAACCGGCAGTCGTAATCTGTTCTTCAGTCAGATTTTCATATTGAAGAGAAGAACCGGAGTTCATAGTAAATCGAGGACCGGCAAATGCTCTTACATTAAGGACTTTCAGATCAAGTAATTTATATCCCAACAAAATTGGAACTTCTACATTACTGATGTTCATATACGTATTTACATCTCTACGTGTATCTTCATCAATAAGTACTTGTTTCAGTTCATACTCTTTCTTTTGAACAGAATAAAGAATTTCAGGTTGAATATAGAACTTATTGATAAAAACACGTGCAAAAGCACCAGCCTGAAAGTTGTTCCACATTTCACTTTTCACATTGTCCATAGTATATGAACCATTGCTCAACGAACTAAGATTCTTAAGCGACAAAGATGAATTATAACCGGCCTTCAGTCCGAAATTAAATTGTGCAGATACAATCGTAACAAATAACAGGAATACGGTTGAAAATAAAATACGTTTCATAAGCGAGTTGTTTAAGGGTTAATTAATTGCTTGTTGTTTTGATACTGAAACACTTTTTCGAGAAATTTGTTTGATGTTTACAGATAACATGGCAAAATTATAAAAAAACAATAGATTTTAATCC
Source organism: Paludibacter sp. (assembly GCA_029973975.1). Classification (GTDB taxonomy): domain Bacteria; phylum Bacteroidota; class Bacteroidia; order Bacteroidales; family Paludibacteraceae; genus Paludibacter. Next base: position 2,038 of record JARKQF010000105.1, on the reverse strand, counting down.
CTCCTGATTAAATTTTTTATCTTTGCACATCCAATGCGCCATATACTTTTAATTATGGCATAAAACTGCTATTATGAAACGAGCTATTTTCCCGGGCACATTCGACCCGTTTACCATAGGGCATTACAGCATTGTTGAACGTGGCCTTGCAATGTTCGACGAGATCGTCATCGGCATTGGCGTGAATCACCTGAAGAAAACACTGTTTGATGAATCTAAAAGATTAGACATCATCCGTCAGGCATTTGCCGGAGAGCCAAGGGTAAAGGCAATGATATATAACAGCCTTACGATCGACTTCGCGAAATCAGTGGATGCACAGTTCATTCTGAGAGGATTACGCACCGTAGCCGATTTTGAATATGAACGAACCATTGGCGACACCAACAGGATTCTTTCTGGCATTGAAACCGTAATCCTGTTTACAGAATCGGCTTATGCACATATATCTTCAACTGTTGCAAGAGACCTCATGTCGTACGGAAAAGACATCTCTGCGTTTCTGCCACCCAATGTAAAATTATAACAAGGACACAACGTAATTTCAATAAAAAGGTTAGATAAATATAAAACTTATGCTAAAAAAATCTTTTTTCATTGTAATCTTCCTGATGATTGGATTATCTGGAACGATATATGCTCAAAAAACAACCAAAACCTTTCATATCAGCAAGAGTTTGAGTATTTTCAATTCGGTATTACGGGAAGTTGACATGTATTATGCCGACACACTCAATCACGAGAAGATTGTTAAATCGGCTGTAGATCAGATGCTCCGGAATTTAGATCCTTATACAGTTTACATCCCGGAATCGGAATCGGACGACATCAGTTTCATGACGACAGGCGAATATGGCGGAATTGGCGCCCTTATTACCAAAACCAACGACGGCATCTGTATTTCTGAACCTTACGAAGGTATGCCTGCCCAGAAACACGGATTGAAAGCCGGAGACATTTTATTGGAAATAGATGGCGAGAAAACAACCAATTTCTCTGTTTCAGAAGCAAGTTCGAAATTAAAGGGAACTCCCAATACCGAAATCAAACTAAAAATAAGACGGTACGGAGAGAAAAAAACTATTGAAAAGAAATTTCTGAGAGAAAAAATTCAGGTACCACCTATTTCTTATTCCAGCATTACAGCTCCGGGTACAGGATATATCCTGTTGAATGATTTCACTGAACAGGCTGCGTTAGATGTAAAAAGCACCATTCAGGAGATGGTTCAACAACACGGGATCCAATCCCTGATAATAGACCTGAGAAATAACGGAGGCGGATTAATTGACGAAGCCGTAAAGATTATGGGATATTTCGTCCCTAAAGGTACTGAAATAGTCAGTACTAAAGGAAAGAGCCCGCAGGCATCCTATACTTACAGAACCACATTGGAGCCCATCTTTCCGGATATGAAAATCATTGTGCTGGTAAACAGTGCTTCTGCTTCCGCATCAGAAATCCTGGCAGGCGCAGTTCAGGATCTCGACCGGGGTATCGTGATCGGTGAACGTACGTTCGGAAAAGGGTTGGTACAAAACATCAGACCGGTAAGTTACGGAGGACACGTTAAAATCACGACTGCAAAGTACTACATCCCCAGCGGTAGGTGTATTCAGGCGATAGATTATGCGCAACGGAATGAAGACGGAAGCCTGAAACGCGTTCCGGATAGCCTGACCACCGAGTTCAGAACCAACAACGGACGTATTGTTCGTGATGGTGGCGGTATTATTCCGGACACCATTACACAGGATGACAGAAAAATCAACATTGCTTATTACATCTACGCTCAGAATTTATATTTCGAATATGCAAACCGCTATGTTTCTGAGCATGAAACCATTGCAAGGCCAGTTGATTTTAAACTTACCGATGTTGATTTTGATCATTTCACTGCATTTATCAAAGAAAAAGGGTTTACCTATACACCACAAACAAAGAAATATTTTGATGACTTGTATGAATTTGCCAAGCTGGAAGGTCTTGATCAGGAAGCAAAAGGTGAATTTGAGGCATTACGTTCGAAACTGATGCC
>JARKQF010000093.1 GCA_029973975.1 Paludibacter sp. | reverse complement strand
CTTTTTCTTGTTAAGAAAATAAAAATACAAATGAACACTTATTCATACATTCATTTAATTAATTAGATTTGCGGAAAATTTGAAGATTATGATTAAAAAAATTCATTTACTGATATTATTTACCTTGGTTACTCATGTTGTCTTCGGACAAATCTTTGAACCTGTCACCTGGTCACATGAGCTGAAAATTACCGGTAAAACAACCGGCGAGATTATTCACAAAGCAACCATCGAAGACAAATGGCATCTCTACGGAATGAATATTCCCAAAAATGGTCCGCGCCCCACACGTATTGTATATGAAAATTTGACGAATGCAGAGAAAGATGGGGACATCATTGCCAAGTCTAAATTACTGGAAGTGTTCGACAAAAGTTTCGACATGAACCTTTCGTGGTATGCCAACGAAGCTATTTTTGTACAGAAAATCAAATTCAAAGATGCCGCTCAGGTGAAAATTGAGGGTTATGTTGAATTTATGGCTTGTGACGATGAACGTTGTCTTCCTCCTGTTCAGGATGAGTTCTCGCTCGGAAATGCCAAAGTTACTCAGGTAGCAAGTGCGACAAAGGAAACGATCGCTACAAAACCGGTTGAACTGAAATCAACCATCGAAGAAAAGGAAATCAGTGAAAATAACGCAACAATTGCCCCGGTTAACATTCCGGAAAAAGAACTTAATTCAACAATTACAGACTATTGGAAACCGGTAATTGATGAATTGCGTGCTTTTGGCAATCAGTTGGGCAGCTCGGGCGATATCTCGCTTTGGTTAATCTTCCTGGCCGGATTAGCCGGTGGTTTTCTGGCGTTATTCACTCCCTGTGTCTGGCCTATCATTCCCATGACGGTAAGTTTCTTTCTGAAAAGGTCGGAGAAAAAAGCCAAGGGAAGACGGGATGCTATCTTATACGGACTGTCCATCATTCTCATATACGTTACCCTCGGAGTACTGATCACGGTTATATTCGGTGCAAGCGCACTGAACAGCATGTCGACCAACGCTGTCTTTAATCTGCTGTTCTTTGCACTATTGGTGGTGTTTGCGATTTCTTTCTTTGGTGCATTCGAAATTACACTGCCGGCTTCCTGGTCGACAAAACTGGATGCGAAAGCTGACTCGACCGCAGGCATTCTCAGCATTTTATTCATGGCTTTTACTCTGGTACTGGTTTCCTTCTCCTGTACCGGACCAATCATCGGCACCTTGTTGGTTGAAGTAGCAAGTTCAGGTACCATTCTCGCTCCTGCAATCGGAATGCTTGGGTTCGCGGTCGCACTGGCCATTCCGTTTACTTTTTTCGCCTTCTTCCCTTCTCTGCTGAAATCGATGCCAAAATCGGGTGGCTGGCTTAATAAGGTGAAAGTTGTGCTGGCTTTCTTAGAACTGGCATTAGCCCTCAAATTTTTATCGGTTGCCGATTTGGCCTACGGTTGGAGGATCCTTGACCGGGAAGTATTCATTTCACTGTGGATCATCATCTTTGCTTTGTTGGGCTTTTACCTGTTGGGAAAAATCAGGTTTCCACACGATAGCGAAAGTAAGCACACCTCTGTTTTGGGGACTTTCCTGGCCATCATATCGCTTTCTTTCGCATTGTACATGGTTCCCGGTCTGTGGGGAGCGCCTCTGAAAGCCATTAGCGCTTTTGCTCCGCCGTTGACCACACAGGACTTCAACTTGTATGATTATGAAGTACACGCTGAGTTTTCAGATTATGAAGCCGGGATGAAATACGCGGCTGAAAAGGGTAAACCGGTCGTAGTTGATTTTTCAGGATACGGATGTGTCAATTGTCGTAAAATGGAGGCTTCCGTTTGGACTCACCCACGGGTAAAAGAATTGCTGGAAAACGATTATGTGTTGATTACTTTGTTTGTAGATGATAAAACACCATTGAATAATCCTTACACAATAGAAGAAAACGGCAAAACACGTACTATCCGCACAGTTGGGGATAAATGGAGCTACCTGCAACGTGTAAAATTCGGCGCCAATGCACAGCCTTATTACGTGATGCTTGATAATAACGGGCTTCCGTTGAACAGTCCGTTTACTTTCGACGAAAATCCGGACAATTTCATCAGTTGGTTAGAAAGAGAATAACCGATTCTCTGACAAAATTTCAGCCTGATACTGCCAAAACAAGGGATAATTTGTTTTGGCAGTATTCTTGTGAGCAGACAGGATGGCAGTAGAAACGCAATTTATTGCGTCTAAATGGTGGAAAGCGAATAACTAATAGCTAATAGCTATTAGCTATTAGTTATTCGCTTTCTAAGTTTTGTGATTATATTTCATAAATTGTACATCGTAAATAATAAAAAAGTAAATAACATATTATATCGCAATGAAAAAGCAAAAAGTTGAAGAAACACCGGAGCAAAAAGAAAAGCAGGTTGACAATCAGGTTACTGAGGAAAAAGAAATGACAGCAGATGAAACTGCGGATCAGATTTCAGCAGATATTGAAAATCTGAATCAGGAAGTATCAGAGCTGAAAGACAAGAATTTGCGCCTGATGGCTGAATTTGATAATTTCCGCAAAAGAAGTATCAAAGAAAGAGCAGATTTGATCAAATTTGCGGGGGAAGATGTACTGAAAAAAATTCTTCCATTGATAGACGATTTTGAACGTGCTTTACTGGCAATGGAAACTGCTGAAGATGTAAAAGCGGTGAAAGAGGGAGTTGATTTGATATACTCCAAATTTATTTCATTTTTAAGTGAAAACGGAGTTAGTGTTATTCCAACTCAAAATGAAGTCTTTAACACCGACCTGCACGAAGCAGTGACAACATTCCCGGCGCCATCAGAAGATATGAAAGGGAAAATTATTGACTGTGTATCCAGAGGATATACCCTGAACGAAAAAGTCATTCGCTTTGCAAAAGTAGTTGTCGGAGAATAAACAATACAGGTTGAAATAAGAAATTCATAATTTGAACAAAAGTGTCTAAAAGAGATTATTACGAAATACTGGGTGTAAGCAAAAATGCTTCCGCCGACGAAATAAAGAAAGCATACCGCAAGAAAGCAATCGAATATCACCCTGATAAAAATCCGGGAGACAAAGCTGCAGAGGAAAAATTCAAGGAAGCAGCTGAAGCATACGAGGTATTGAGTGACCAGCAAAAGCGCCAACGCTACGATCAATTCGGCCATGCGGGCGTAAATGGTGCTGCCGGAGGTGGTTTTGGCGGAGGTGGTATGAGTATGGATGATATATTTTCTCATTTCGGTGATATCTTCGGTGGACACTTCGGATTTGGCGGTGGTGGTTTTAGTGGCTTTGGCGGCAGTAGCCGTGGCGGAACCCGTGTCAGGAGAGGTTCCGACTTAAGGGTGAAAGTCAAACTAACACTCGCTGAAATTGCCAATGGTGTTGAAAAGAAAATAAAAGTCAAGAAGCTTGTTCCCTGTCAGCATTGTAATGCTACCGGTGCGGCTCATGGTTCCGAACCGGTTACCTGTTCAACCTGTCACGGAAGCGGAAGGGTTACGCGGGTACAGAACACGATTTTGGGACAGATGCAAACCCAATCCGAATGTCCGACCTGCCAGGGAGAAGGCAAAATTATCAAGGATAAATGTTCTCATTGTAATGGTGAAGGCATTGTGAGGGAAGATGAAGTAATCAACATCAACATCCCGGCCGGTGTGATGGAAGGCATGCAACTCTCGATGAGCGGTAAAGGAAATGCAGCCCGTCGTGGCGGCGTTAATGGTGACCTGCTGATTCTCGTTGAAGAAGAGAAACACCCCGACCTCATCCGTGATGAAAATGATTTGATATACAACCTGCTGATAACCGTTCCGACAGCTATACTGGGAGGTTCGGTTGAAGTGCCGACTGTCGACGGAAAAGTAAAGGTGAACATCGCACCCGGCACACAACCGGGTAAAGTGCTGCGGTTAAGAGGAAAAGGTTTACCAAGCGTGAACCGTTACGGAACAGGCGATCTGCTTGTCAACATCGGCGTATACATTCCTGAAAATCTGAACAAAGAAGAAAAGACTGTAATGGAAAAACTCGCTAAATCGGAAAATGTGAAGCCCAATGCCTCGGCTTCGAGAGATTTCTTCTCCAGATTCAGGAATATGTTCGAATGAAATATTATTTTAAATGAGAGATCCCGGGCAAAACGAGAAATCTACAAACCAATAGAATATCACGATATTTTCACATATCAGATACTTCAAAATTCTGCTAAAAAGATTAACTTTGCGGAAGTAATCAAACCAATTCATCCGTGAAGCATCTTTTTAGCGTTTTTTTTATTCTGTCAGTATGTATCGCATCTTTTGGTCAGTCATTAGATGCGAATTATTTAGCTTATATAGAAAAATATCACACAGTTGCCATCAGGCAGCAAAAATTACATGGCATTCCGTCCAGCATAATATTGGCACAGGGGCTCCTTGAATCGGGAGCCGGCAGAGGACGACTGGCTGTTGAAGCCAACAATCATTTTGGTATTAAGTGTCACGATTGGACTGGTGACCGTATTTACCACGACGATGACGAAAGAAACGAATGCTTCCGTAAATACCGTCACGCTTCAGAATCTTATGAAGATCATTCTCTGTTTTTAGTTAATCGCTCCAGATACAGAAATCTGTTTCAGCTGAATCCGACCGACTATGTAGCCTGGGCGCACGGACTGAAAGCAGCCGGTTACGCAACTGACCCGGCTTATGCACAAAAACTAATCAGTCTGATCGAGAGATACAATTTACATGAATACGACAAAGCCCACAGAGGATTGTTTGCATCACATGAAGAACATGTTAAAAATGAAACAGTTGGAGTACCTCAATCCGAACGTACCATTTACAAATCAAATTATATCAGAATCGTAGTTGCAACAGCAAACGACACTTATGCATCTTTAGCAAAAGAACTGAAAATATCTGAGCGAAGATTAAGAAAATACAATGAAGTTGGAACTGATGCAGAACCGCGTGCAGGAAGTATTATTTATTTGGCAAAAAAGAAAAAACAGGCAGCCCGCTCCAATCAAATCCACGTGGTACAACCGGGAGAAACACTCTACGGCATTTCGCAGCAATATGGAATCCAGCTAATCAGTATTTATAAACTCAATGATTTATCGTTCGAACAGGGTGCATATATCGGACAAATATTGAAATTACGCTGACATTTGCATCATGAGAAGGAGAAATACAGAAACCATACGGGATGTAATTGAACAATTTCTGAAACAAAAGAAGTTAGACAAACCTTTGTTTGAAAAGAAAATTGTGGATGCATGGCCCGAAGTATTAGGAAAAAACATCATGAATTATACGAGTAATTTATCAGTTAAAAACAGAAAATTATATGTTACCATCACATCTTCAGTCTTGAGACATGATTTGTTTATCTCACGCGAAAACATAGTCGAGTCTTTAAACAACCATGTTGGCAGTCATGTAATTGATGAAATAATTTTCAGATAATCGAAAAAAACACCTTTAACCCTATAAATTCTGAATGAAAAGAGTCCTTATCTTGCTGATTTGCACCTTACCAATATTGCAAATCGGTGCGCAGTATTACACAATCAGCGGATACATTACCGATGAAAAAAGTGGTGAAACACTGATTAATGCTTCAATATACGACATCAACTCCAGGAAAGGAACCGTTGCCAACGTATATGGTTTTTACTCGCTGACACTTCCCCAGGGTCAGATCGATCTGCAGTATTCTTATGTCGGTTATGCCACGCAAGCACGAAAATTCGAACTGAAAAAAGATACTGTCATTAACATCCGCTTTAAATCATCCGTCGATTTGCAGGAAATTACAGTCATCGGTCACCAGCGCATTACGGGTGTTCAGTCCGCCCAAATGAGCGCAGTTGAAGTTCCCATCAGTCAGATTAAAACAGTACCTACCCTCTTCGGAGAAGCCGATTTGGTGAAAGCCCTGCAACTGTTGCCAGGAGTACAATCCGGATCCGAAGGTTCTACTGGCATGTATGTTCGTGGTGGCGGTCCGGATGAGAATTTATTCTTATTAGACGGCATTCCCGTTTACAACGTGAACCACATGGCTGGTTTTTTCTCGGTTTTCAATCCCGATGCCGTTAAGAATGTGACTTTATACAAAGGAAGTTTCCCGGCGCGATTCGGAGGCCGGTTATCTTCCGTGATCGATGTCAGGATGAATGACGGAAACGACAAAGAAATTCACGGGAACGTAAGCGTGGGTATCATTTCTTCTAAAATCAACATCGAAGGACCAATTATCAAAGAAAAAACAACTTTTAATATCTCAGCACGAAGGACTTATTCCGATTTACTCTTACAACCCATCATCATGTTGGGAATGGCACAAAACTTTCAGGATGAAGAAGGTAAATTATCATCCGGTTATTATTTTTATGATCTGAATGCCAAAATTAACCATAAATTCTCTAACAACGACAGGCTATTCTTCAGTTTGTATATGGGCGATGACATTATATATACCAATTTCAGGAATAAACAGACCAACATCTATGATGAAGAAGAGCAAATCCGGTATGAATCATCAAACAGGATGAATTTAAAATGGAACTGGGGAAACATCGTTTCTTCTATCCGCTGGAATCATACGATTAATAACAAATTGTTCATGAATGCCACAGCTGCTTATACCCGTTATCGTTTTAACATGGGTGTCGGAACTACAATGAAAAATACAACTACCTACCCCGATTCAATAAAAAAAGAATCATCAGAGGTATTCATGGGTTATAAATCCGGCATTGAAGATTATACGCTCAAAACTGATTTTGATTATGCACCACATCCAAACCATGATGTAAAGTTTGGTGTCAATTATACCAATCACACCTTCAGACCGGGAGTTTCAGTGGCAAGGATTGATGTAAATGAAAGCGGACAAACTCTTGCAGTCGACACCATGATCGGCGATAAAAATGTTTATTCACATGAGACCATGTTTTATGCTGAAGACAATATCTCGATCGGTTATGCGCTGAAAGCCAATCTGGGTCTGCATTATTCATTTTTCAACGTGCAAAAGGAAACCTATCATTCCCTGCAACCCCGTTTAGGTTTACGATTATTAGCCAATGATAATCTGTCATTCAAAGCGGGTTATGCTGCCATGAGTCAGAATGTACACTTGTTATCCAATTCTTATGTTAGTCTGCCTACCGACCTGTGGGTGCCGGTGACCAAACGTATCAAACCCATGCGTTCTCACCAGTATTCAGTCGGCGCTTTCTACAATCTGAAAGATATTGTGGACTTATCTGTAGAGGGCTACTATAAATCCATGCACAACCTGATTGAATATAAAGACGGAGCAACCTTTCTGGGTTCGAGTACCGGATGGGAAGACAAAGTGGTTATGGGCGACGGATGGGCGTATGGAATCGAGTTCTTAGCTCAGAAATCAATCGGAAAGACAACAGGATGGATTGGGTATACCTGGTCGAAATCGGAAAGATTATTCAACCGTCCGGGACAAGAACTCAACTACGGCAAAGTATTCCCTGCCAAATACGATCGCCGGCATGATGTTAGCTTAGTGGTATCTCATAAATTCAGCGACCGGTTTGATTTATCAGGAACCTGGATTTTCAGCACCGGAAACACCGGGACACTGGCTATGCAGCATTATGTAGCAGCTACTACCCCTGATACGAACAACAATACTTCCGATGCACTTAACTACATCAGCGGTAGAAATAATTTCCGTTTTAACCCTTATCATCGTATGGATATCGGCATGAACTTCCATAAAAAGAAAAAACATGGTACACGAACATGGAATATCAGCATTTACAACGCTTACAACAATAACAACCCATTCCTTGTATACCCGAAAGAAGATCAACAATATAACCCGGCAACCGGTACATTTGTAACAAAGAAATCATTGGTTCAGGTATCGGTTTTCCCGATCATTCCTTCAATAAGCTATAGTTATAAATGGTAATTTCAAATCGTCATTAAAATGAAAACACTCCATAATCTTCTGATTGTAACTTTTTCAATATTGATTTTCAATTCCTGCGAGAAAGTAATTGAATTTAACGGTGAAGAAACAAAACCCATGATCGTGGTTAATAGCTTCGTTACACCAGACTCATTGATCTATGCTCAAATTTCAAAAAGCAAATTCTTTTTAAGCAACAAAACCGGATTCGATTATATCAACAATGCGGATGTATCGCTATACATCAACAATATCTTCAAAGAAAAACTCACATTCAAGTCTGACGGTCTCTATTTAAGCAATTTAAAACCAAATACCGGCGATACCATTCGTTTTTATATTACAGCAGACGGGCTGGACGATGTCGAAAGTATTTCCGTTATTCCAGATCAACCTGTAATTCTTTCAGCTGACACCACCTTTAAGATTTCCTTTACTGATTTTCAACTGGAAGGTGAAGATACGATAGGATATTATCAGGCTGGTGAATTAGGTTTCAGAATTAAGTTTAAGGACGAGTCAAACCGACCGGATTATTACAGACTGACACTAAAAAAACACGCTGTTATTGATGCCGGAGGAGGCGTTACATACGAAGATCAGTTTTATATGCCTTTCACCCTCGAGGGATTTGAGAACACGAATACAGGGGGCGGGTTATTTGACATTTTCGGAGGTATAATAGTTGACTCTAAAAACCAACAACTAATAACAGATGACCTTTTTAACGGAAAAGAATTCGTATTGAAATTCACGGCTCTCTCATCAAAAAGAGTAATAAAACCCGGATATGAGGATCGCTTTTTTTACAGCAGTGACAATGTGGTTTCTGAAGAATATATTGTAAACTTGCAAGGTATTTCTAAAGACATGTATCTCTACCTGAAATCAAAAGAAATGGCTGATGGAATAATGGATGGTTTCTTTACCGAACCAGTTCAGATATACAATAATATCAGCAATGGAATCGGCATTCTGGGTAGTTATACCAGCATCCGGACTTCATTTAAAACACGTTAAAAGAAAGTGTGTTAAACTTATTTCTTTTTATTCCAGCTTTCTGACCGGTATTTTTCATTGGCCAGTAGTTCCACAGCTTTCATCATTGTTTCATCAGGAGTGATGGTTTGGGTAATACCGGTCACGAATTTGACCTCTTCAATTATCTTATTGAAAAACTCTGATGGCGTTCGCACAGGAAGATGATTTTCCATGCAAAAAGTACGAATGTTTTTTACCGGGCTGGGAACCGATGCGATTCCTTTTACTTCCGTATTTACTTTCTTCGCTGCTAATGCACCGGTCAGTTTGTCTATATCGGTATCATAAAGCAGAGTACCGTGATGTAAAATCCGGTTAGCTGTCACATGCGAAGCAGTACCGGAAAACTTAAATCCATCAGGTAACCACAAATCTTTGCGCTGTCCGACTACCGGCTGACAGCCGAATGTGGTTAAAGATACGATGATGGGCTTCAGAAATTCGGCATTCAAATCAGTTTTGTCGCCTTTTTTATTACTTATGAAACAGTAATTGAGATTACCATAATCGTGGTAAACCGCTCCCCCTCCCGATATGCGCCTGTAAACAGGAATGGCTTGCTGTCGGCAGAATTCTGCGTTAACTTCATTTTCCCATACCTGATTACATCCAATAATAACTGAAGGGGCATTCACGTAAAACAAGGCATATTCCATGTCTGTTTTGTTAAAAAGAAACTCTTCCAACGCCAGATTAATAGCTGGATCGTTTTTTTCTGAAAAAACTAATTCCATGGTTTTATTTTAATTGTTCAGTGTATATCAACTCATGATCCGGATATAAATCCGGGTGTAATACTGAAATCACATCCAGGAGCAGCCAATCAGGGCGGGCAACTGCACTTTCCCAAAAATCATTAGCGCTGGAAGGTAACATCCGTTTATTAAAGTTATAGACTCTTTTCGTGGTCACAGGTTTAAAAAGTGCATGTTTTTTATCTGCCTGTACCAATTCATCTATCGATGCAAAATTGCAATTTAACCACACATCTGCATGCGAGAAGTTTTTCAAAACAGACTCGACGTTCAACGGCAGACTACCTTTTGAATCGTCGCCGGCATAATAATAATCACCGCCCGCATCAGCAAATAAATGAGCCATAAAACTGTTTCCACCTGGCATGTACCAGGTACCTCTGAAATTAGAACCGGATACAATAGCAGGTTTTTCTTTCACTGCCTGCGCCTTAGCTTTAACCGACTGATAAGATTCATTTACGACATTAAAAATACTGTCTGCTTCCTTTTCCTTATCGAAAAAAACAGCGATGAATTTTATCCATTCCGCCCTTGCCAACAAGGAACTTTCCATCCACTCGTTGTTATATACCACCGGGATACCAGCCTGCATGACCCTTTTTGCATAAGGATCATCCTGTTTGTATCCGCTCATCATCAACATAGCCGGTTGCAAACGCAGTGTTTTTTCCACATTGATATTGAATGCATCGCCCAAGTCTTCAAGCTCACCATTTTTCACCTGAAACTGAATATAAGCATTGTAGATTAAATCCGGGGAACAAACGCCTGAGACCCGCTCAATAACATCGAGCAAAGCCAAAAATTCGAAATGCGTGGAGGAAGTTACTGCCAGGCTGGCGACCGGCTGACGAATCACATTTCCATCAGCAGGAGTAACAATGCTGTCGTCGGCAACTACATAATAACGGGCAAACACTTTGCCTTGTTGCCAGGGATCGTTTACAATCACTTCCTTATAACCGGAGTGATAAACGATATCAAAACCTTCGGCATATAAAAGATTCAGGGTATCACCTGAACCAGATCGTGTAGTATCATCCTGACGATTAACCTGATTACAGGCAGTAGTCAGCACAAGCACAATGACAAAAAAAAGGGCTTTCATTTTCATGGAAAAAACAAAAGCCCAAAGTTACGAAATATTTTCAATCTTAATGACCGCCACCCCCAACATTCGTTGCAGCTTTAGTCGATTCCGGCTCCCTGACAAAGATCCAGAACAACACAGAAACCGACACAAACACGCCACACAAGATATAAAGCAATTGATAATTACCGGTTTGCCTGATTACATTGGCCACCCCATTACTCATCATCTGAGGCAACACTACCGCTAAATTAAATACGCCCATGAATAAACCCATCTTAGCAGGATTAACTCTTTCGCTCATGATGGCAAACACGATGGAAATCACTGCCGACCAGCCAATTCCGACCAGCAACATGCCTAAATAAAAGTCCCATTCAACCGACCCGACAAAAGCGATGTAAAAATACCCCAAAGCAGCAACCGACAATGCCGAAATATAGGTACGCACCCGTCCGATTGTTTTAGCTACCGCCTGCAACACCAACGGAAAAACAGCACCCACCAGGTTCAGGATAAAAAAACCGAGTGAGACCATGTTTCCAATAGAAGAATCAGCAGTTTGCTGTACACCCGTCAGGCTTTCGGCAAACCAGTTGGCCGTAATTTTTGCAAGATCGATATTAGGCAGTATTCTGTTTTCGATGAAGAAACCAGACAGGATAAACATACTCTGGAAAGCCACCCACGAAAATGAGTGAGCCAGCATGATTTTTTGAAATTCTTTTTGATTGGATGGATTTTTGATACCTGCAATAATATTCACGATGCCAATTATAATAGAATAAATCAAAGCCCCAATCAGTACAGGGTTGTGTAAAGGAGCCAATGCGTCATGAAAAAAATGGTGGAAAAGGCTGAATAAACCAAATACCAGAAATCCATACAAAGGGTAGATCTCTTTGATAATCTGCCAAACGCCGAATTTCTCCTCTTCTCCGGTGTTTTTTTCCTCCTTCAGGTCTTTTTTTTCTTCAATCAGCAAAATAGGGAAAACAGCCATACCCAGCACGATAAAAGCCGCGATATACAACAATATTTCATTGCCGAACAACATCGACAGAAAATAAGCAAACACCCCGAAAAACCCGGATACAATCTGCATCCAGACATAGCCTGAAGTTCGCACCTTGCCCTCCGGCGTTAAATCCGCGATGATAGAACGAGCCGGATTAAAAGTCACGTTAACCGACAAATCCAGGAAAAGGGCGATCAGCGAAGCAATGATAACTATATCAGCAATGCCCGTGATATTGGATATTTCCTGAATAAACGGCAAACAAAGGAAAGCAATAGCACTAATAATGCCCCCAATGATGATAAACGGTCGGCGACGGCCACCCATGAACCATACATTATCGCTAATCATACCCACGATGACCTGTCCGAATATACCGGCAATCGGTCCCGCAAGCCACACGAAAGCCACTTCATGTATATCGAGTCCATATTTTTTAGATAAAATCCAGCTTAGCGCCGCAATCTGAGTCGAAAGCGCGAAGCCTACCGCCGTTGCCGGCAAAGCCAGTAGAGCTAAGAAAGGATTGGATAGTTTTTTCTGAATATTCAGCATGATAATTTACTTTAGAGGTTTCGACGATTTTAGCCGTTCTGATAATGATAAAATCAAAATTTCATGCAATTTTATACAAAAAACAGATGATATGCGAATTTTAAGGGAAAAAAGGAAGAAAAGAGAGAGCGCAAACGATTTCGGGAGATGATTGTTTTTCGAATCATCAATAGCCCCCGGTATTAACCGGGGAATTGGGGGGGCGGGAATGGAAATTTTCCCGAATATTTTTTAATACGGAATGGGTTAAAACCCATTCCTATTGATGAGACGGAGTAATTTTTATTAGGGCTAAAGCCTTTTGATAAATTCATTATATTTATCATTCCATGATTTTTTAGCATGGTGTTGCTCTTGATTCCTGATGTAATTTCTTACTTTTTCAATAGTGGATTCTGAAACTGAAGCAGCCCAATACTCATCCTGCCATTCAAATTTCTCTTCCAGAAACAATTCTTTATTAATCCAATAAGATGATTTGCCTTTGATTAATTGAATGATTTTTCTGAGCGATTGATTTTCTCCTAATGAGACCAGACAATGACAATGGTCTTCATGGTCATTAATAAAATAGATAATAAAAGCCTCACCTCCCCCTGAACTAAAGCTTTCTGAACCTGCATTTTTTACCTTTTGCACGATTAATAAAACAAAACATCAAACCTGACATCATAAAAAAATCCAGCTGCTGTGTTTGATAAAACAAGCCCTGGATTTTGACGGTACAAGCCTTGGA